>NZ_CAXBAN010000114.1:0-7409 GCF_963973675.1 uncultured Planktosalinus sp.
CAAGATTGCTTAAATCATGTAAGTTAACAAGGTTTTCAAGGTATAAATCATCTACCATTTGAATATTATCAGGACTTCTTAACAACTCTATGCGTTTAAGATATAAGCGCATTTCTATCTGCATTAATTCATTTTCTTCTTTCAATGCCCGCATTCTATACATTATTGCATAGGTGAGAACAAGCATTTCAAGAATCCCAGCTGTTTTTAGATGAAAAGCAGAAACTCCCAAGAATGTGATTCCAAAACCGGTAAGTACATAATAGTCGACGGTTAAAATCAATAATAAGCTGTAAGCAACTACATAAAAACGAGCATATACCTTTTGTCTGAACAAGGTAGCACCCGCAATTAAATAATTTAAGAGTACGGCCCATATAAAGGCGTTTCCAATTGCTGCAAACAGCCAGTTTTCAGTTGTCCAATAGGTTGCAAATGAAACTAGTGAAGTTCCAAGAAATGCTGCTGTAAGCCATTTTAACTTTGGCATTAAGTCATCAAGTTTTAAAAACTTTGTGGCAAAATGTGCGGCAAACAGTGCAACTGATAAATGTAAAAGCGGTTCAAGATAGTTGGTAGTAAATAGATTGTCATAACCCAACAACCTGAACAACCCATCACTATAGAAAAATGACAAGGTGATAGTTGTTAAAACAGCACTGTAATAGAGAAATACTTTTTCATCAAACAGAAAAAAGCACATCAGATTTATAATGATTACCATGATTGCAAATCCATAGTAAGCTCCTAATTTAAACAAGGATTGTTGATTGGCTTTTGCAAAGTTTTCTTCTGAAGTAATTTGTAATGGAAAATAAGCTTCTTTTTCAAAATTCACATAAAGATAAATTGGAAATTCTTCAAACTCATCTAACCGAAATGAAGGGTATCTTGTGTAGGAAATTTCTTCAATTGGTTTTTTTGATGCTGAAAATAACTTGACATCATTTACGTGTGAAGAAGGAATATGAATGACTCCTTCGTTGTTTGTAAGGCTGTTAATTTTAAACCAGTAAGCACCATTTTCTAATCCGAAATTAGAATTTGTAAACAGTTTAAAATCAGCGCTTTCGGAATCTTCAATCTTAAAATTAAGTTGCGTGTCTTTTACAAATTGAATCGAATTTTGTGCAATAACAGAGGCACAAAATAAGAGCAAAACACTTAGGTAAATAGCTTTCATAGGTTAATGTTTTATACGATTTGGGACTACCAATATAAACAAAAAAACATTTTAACCTATAAAAAATGCATTTTATCGAAGAAGTCATTTAAAATGTATTTCTAAGAATTCTTTCAAAAAAAGAAACCTGATAATAAAACCAATTAAAAATATTATTTTAAACAACTGTTTATCAATAATATAAAATGATAAAATTAAAAATAAAGTAATAAATATATGTAATTAAATCAACAAAAAAATTAACATTTTATTTTACCATATCCTCCGGTTTCACCCATTCATCAAACTCACTTTCAGTTAAGTAGCCTAAATTTACAGCTTCTTCTTTAAGTGTTGTTCCGTTTTTATGGGCTGAATTAGCAATTTCTGCAGCTTTGTAATAACCAATTTTTGGGTTTAAGGCTGTGACTAGCATAAGAGAGTTGTTAAGCTGTTTTTGAATTACCTCATTGTTGGCTTCTATGCCTTTAGCACAATGCTCTTCAAATGAAGTGCAGGCATCGCCTAAGAGTTGGGCAGATTGTAACATATTTGCTGCCATAACGGGTTTAAATACATTCAATTCATATTGGCCTTGCATTCCACCAACAGCAATAGCCATATCATTTCCTATCACTTGAGCACAAACCATAGTAAGTGCTTCACATTGTGTGGGATTTACTTTTCCGGGCATTATGGAAGAACCGGGTTCATTGGCTGGAAGAATTAGTTCTCCAATACCACTTCGTGGTCCGCTGGCTAGCATTCTGATGTCGTTTGCAATTTTGTTTAAAGAAACAGCCAGTTGTTTTAAAGCACCATGACTTTCAACAATAGCATCGTGAGCAGCAAGTGCTTCAAACTTGTTTTCGGCTGTTTTAAAAGGAAGCTCTGTAAATTTTGAAATATATTCAGCAACTCGTTTTGAATAGCCTTTTGGAGTGTTAATTCCTGTTCCAACTGCAGTTCCTCCTAATGCAATTTCAGACAAATGATCTAATGTGTTCTTTAAGGCTTTTAAGCCATGGTCTAATTGGGAAACGTAGCCACTAAACTCTTGACCTAAAGTTAAAGGCGTAGCATCCATCAAGTGGGTACGGCCAATTTTAACTATGTTTTTAAATTCATCACTTTTAGCTTTAAGTGTATTTCTAAGTACCGTCACTCCCGGAATGGTAACTTCCATTATTTTTTTGTAAGCGGCAATGTGCATTGCGGTTGGAAAAGTGTCGTTTGATGACTGCGATTTATTTACATCATCATTAGGTTGCAAAGTTTTTTCACCTTCACCAATTTTCTTTCCTGCCAATTGATGTGCTCGGTTTGAAATAACTTCATTGACATTCATATTGCTTTGAGTGCCACTTCCTGTTTGCCATATAACTAATGGAAACTGGTCGTTATGAAGACCTTCAAGAATTTCATCACAAACCTTTGCAATCAAGTCTCTTTTTTCTGATGGTAAGTCACTTAGTTCTCTATTAGTGTAAGCCGCAGCCTTTTTAAGGTAAGCAAAACCATGTATAATTTCAAGCGGCATCGATGCCGGTGAACCTATTTTGAAATTGCCTCTGGAACGTTCAGTTTGTGCTCCCCAAAGTTTATCAGCGGGTACTTTTACTTCACCCATTGTGTCTTTTTCTATTCTATATTCCATAGTATAATATCAATTATTAGTGTTAACAAAATTACTAAAAGTGTTGCTCTTTTTGGCTTAAAATAAATAAAAAAGACAACCCAACAGGCTGTCTTTTTTTGTAATTGTTTAGGTATTTTAAGAAAACATTCCTGAAACTTTTTCAGCTTTGTGGCTGTCATTGTAGTCATAAAACCCTTCTTTGCTTTTCACACCTAGTTTGCCGGCCCTAACCATATTTACCAGTAAGGGGCAGGGAGCATATTTAGGATTTTTAAATCCGTCGTACATAACCTCTAAGATTGAAAGGCAAACGTCCAGTCCGATGAAGTCTGCAAGTTGTAGTGGGCCCATAGGATGCGCCATGCCCAGTTTCATCACGGTATCAATTTCTTCAACTCCGGCAACACCATTGTATAAGGTTTCGATGGCTTCATTAATCATAGGCATTAAAATTCTGTTGGCCACAAAGCCCGGGTAATCATTTACTTCAACTGGAACTTTCCCCAGTTTTTTAGAAATTTCAGCAACGGTTTCATAAATCTCCTGGGATGTGTTGTAGCCTTTTATGATTTCTACCAGTTTCATAATGGGTACCGGATTCATAAAGTGCATTCCAATTACTTGTTGTGGGCGGGTAGTTACTGCTGCAATTTTAGTGATAGAGATTGAAGAGGTGTTGGTTGCAAGGATTGTATCATCAGGGCAAAAACTGTCTAAGTCCTTAAAAATTTTAAGTTTTAAATCAACGTTTTCAGTAGCTGCTTCGACCACCAGGCTGGCATATTCCACCCCCTCTTCCATATTTGTAAATGTGGTGATATTTGCAAGGGTTTCTTCTTTTTGTGCTTCTGAAATTTTCTCTTTAGCCACCATCCTGTCCAAGTTTTTAGTGATGGTTGCTATCCCTTTTTTGAGAGAACTTTCAGAAATATCAATAAGTTGTACCTTGTATCCACTTTGTGCAAAAGTGTGTGCAATGCCATTTCCCATTGTTCCGGCACCAATTACTGCTATATTTTTCATAATTTTTCAACTGCGTAGGGCAGATGTTTTTTTAAATTAAACTTCAGTTATATTTTTTTAAAATTTTCCAATACCATGAGTGCCACTCTTAAAGCATCAGCACCTTGTTCCAAAGGTACTATTGGAGTGGAATCGTTTTTAATTGCTTCGGCAAAACTGTTGAGCTCGTCAAGTATAGCGTTGTTAGGAGATACTTTTGGGTTGTCAAAATAAATTTGTTTTTGAATGCCCTCAGCGTTTTGTAAAATCATATCAAAATCGCCCGGGTTTTCAGGAGCGTCTTTCATTTTAACCACTTCACATTTCTTTTCTAAAAAATCCACAGAAATGTATGCGTCACGTTGAAAGAATCTCGATTTCCGCATATTTTTCAATGAAATTCTACTGGCAGTCAGATTCGCCACACAGCCATTGGTAAATTCAATTCTGGCGTTTGCAATGTCTGGTGTTTCACTAATGACAGAAACCCCACTGGCATGAATGCTTTTTACTTTTGAGCGCACCACGCTTAAAATGGCATCTATGTCGTGTATCATCAAATCTAAAACGACTGAGACATCTGTACCTCTGGGGTTGAATTCTGCTAACCTGTGCGTTTCAATAAACATGGGGTTATCAATCATATGATTGACCGCCATAAATGCAGGGTTGAATCGTTCAACATGACCCACCTGACCTTTAACACCATTTTTTCCAGCAAGCTCTATAAGTTGATCAGCCTCTTCGATGGTTTGTGTTATGGGCTTTTCTATAAACAAATGTTTTCCGGCATTGATTACCTTTTTTGCAGTTTCAAAATGATAGAGTGTTGGTGTTACTACATCTACCATATCACAAGCTTGAATTAATGACTCAACAGATTCAAAAGCTTTGTATCCAAATTCTTCTACAATTTTTTGACGTTGTGTTGAATCGGAATCATAAAAACCTATTAAGTTGTAATTTTCGGACTGCTGTAAAAGTTTTAAGTGAATTTTTCCAAGGTGACCGGCACCTATAACTCCGGCATTAAGCATATTTTTTTGTTTTACACAAAAATAAGGTTTTTTTGTTAGAATGTAGAATTTGATTGGTTTCAAATGTGTTGTAATCTTTATTATTTTTATCTATAAATTAAATCGTTTTTCTATTCCTAAAAAACTTGCAATCCCAATTAAACTTTCCGATTTTTGTTTTGATCCAAAACAAACAATCCAAAACAAACAATCCAAAATAAAATTGAAAGACACACACAGGCATCAGGGAAAACGACATCAGTTAGTTAAGATAATTCAAGCAAAGGGAATTGAAAGTGAACATGTACTAAACGCGATTGGTAAAATACCGCGGCATTTGTTTATGGATTCAGGGTTTGAAGACCATGCTTATGAAGACAAACCATTTCCTATCGCTGCAGATCAAACTATTTCACAACCATACACTGTAGCACGACAAACAGAATTGCTCAATATTAACCCGGGTGACAAAGTTTTAGAAATTGGAACCGGAAGCGGTTATCAAGCTGCGGTTTTATTAGAAATGGGAGCTCAGGTCTTTACAATTGAACGCCAAAAAGAATTGTTTAAAAAAGCAAGTCTTTTTTTACCTAAAATCGGCTACAGACCCAAAAAAGCATTGTTTGGTGACGGTTACAAGGGGCTACCGGAATTTGCACCTTTTGATGGCATAATTGTTACTGCCGGGGCACCTTTTGTTCCTAAACCACTAATGGAGCAGCTAAAAGTGGGTGGGAACCTTGTAATTCCTGTTGGAAAAGAAGTTCAAATAATGACCGTTTTTACAAGAAAATCTGAAAAGGAATTTATTAAAAATGAATATGGAGAATTTCGGTTTGTACCTTTGCTGGAAGATAAAAATTAAAATTCATAAATCATTTTAAGGTGTTGATATTCATACAATATCATTTTAATTTTATTCAATAATGTCCAATATTTTCAGACCAAAAATAAAAGCACCTTTATCATTGCCTTGATAAAAAGAATGAACATAATCAAGTCTCAAAAAACGAAATTTCCCAATTCCAATGTTGTCAATTCCCATTGAAAGTTCAGAGTAAGGGTTGTTATTTTCTGTACTTAAAAAGTGTGCTCCTGCCACCAAATTGAAATTCAATTTATTTAGTAATGGGATTTTCCCTAGTAAAAAGCCTCTGAAATCGTGTTCAAGGTGGCCTTCAAAATAACTTCCGTTGGTACTGAGTGCATAATAGGGCAAGAGGTTAAACACATTGGAATATGTAAAAGAGGTTCCTATTCGCGTTTGATTACCATTAAAATGTTGAAAATCAGCAAAAGAAATGCCATCTGCATTGAAGAAGGTCCCTCCAATAAAATTGTAATTTAAACGGCCTTTATTACCTAAATTAAAACCCTGTGTAAGCCGGGCTTGAACTTTATCAAAATCATAATTTCTATTGGAAGCAGCAACCCCTTTTTCGTAATTAAAAATTAAGACCGGAAACTTATCGTTTTCAATATTAAACTTCCCATCGGGATAAGTAAAATATTTTTGCCCAAAGGTAATGCGGGCGTTGATTTGCAGCTTTATAATTGTATGTGGATCGATGGCTGCATTTTCAAAATCATCAGGGTTTAGGGGGTTGTTTGAAGTATAGCTAACGCCTTTGTTTTTAATAAAAACGTGATCAGTTTGATTAAACAATGGTTTTCTGTCTTCATAACCCAAAGTAGCAGACATTCGTAAGCCATTAAAAACTTCCTGAAAATACTCAGCTCTTGCGTAGGTTAGGTCATATGCTTTAAGGTAATTACGTTCAAAAAACATTGTGCTCACTGAGTTTATAAGCGGGGAAATGGGTTCAGACCTATTGAATTGCTGCACTTTTTCACCTCCTGAAAGTGTAATAGTATTTCGCAAAAAGCGATTGAATCTTTTAGAAACAGTACCCTGAAAGCGAAGTTTATCGTCTGCAAATCCATAATTGGCATTCAGGGTTGCTGAAAGATTTTTGGTTCGGTTTTCATCAAACCATTTATTAAAATTAATACCGGAAGAAATGTTCCATCCCTGAAGCGTATTAAAATTAATGCTACTTAAAACTCCTTCATAACTTACTCTCCACTTGTTATAGGTGTTTGAGTAAGAGTATCCGGTTATCGGGCTCAATACTCTTATTTTGTTGTTTTCTCTGTCAATTGAGTCGAGATAGGTTTTTGATTTTCTGAGTGTTTGAATGCTGTCTTTTTTGATATAGTCTTCAATTTCTTCATCAGAAAGCGGAACGGGTCTAATTCCGGTCCAGAAAGTAGAGTCTTTTTTGTTTGCTTCAGACTCAAAAAATAAGACTTCATTTGTAAAAGTATTGTTTGTGAATTCCGGCGAAAAATTATAGTTACTGTATACCGCAGTAAACCTTCCGTCGCCTTTAAACCCTAAAAAGCCAAAGCTAAAGTCAATGGTCTGTGAACGTTTTACCCAATAGTTTTCATTGGCGTCATAACTAAAATTTTGTTTAAATTCTAATTCTTCCACAAAAGGTACCTGAATAGCTTTGCCATTGGTAGTAAGTTCAACTCCATAGAATTGCCAACTGTCTTCAACAATATAGATGACTCCTGAAAATAC
>NZ_CAXBAN010000115.1:0-7385 GCF_963973675.1 uncultured Planktosalinus sp.
TGCCAGATATCAGATTCCACCACCAGTTACGGTTCCTATTCAGGGGCGGTTCCCAATGAGAAAATCACCTGGGGAAAACTGGACATCAATACCCCAAAATTTATCATAGAAAGTGATGCTACTATCGTGGCACCGCTTATATTTGCTTACTTATTAGATATGTAATGTATGAAGAGAATTATAGTTGACTTTAAGAAACTAACACCCGAAATTTTAAAACTCCTGGTCGAAAAATACCCTGATGGCTATGACGATTTAAATATCATCACCTTTAAAAATGCCAAAGGGGAAACCGTTGAAGCCGTAGAGGTGCGCACCGAAGACACCATTTACCTGGTTAAGGTGAGTACCAAGCTGGAGCGCACTATGGAAAATTATGACGAAGACGACTATGAAGACTTCGCAGACGATGATCCGGAAGCAGTACAACCCCCTGAAGACCTTCCTGAGGATACAGAGGATGAAGAAGATTTGGGTTAAGTTTCTATAGTAAATACACTACAACCCACAGCATTACAAGAATGTTGTGGGTTTTTACTGCTGCAATTTAGTTCTCTCATTGTTTGTTCTTCCATAAATGTTTTTTGTACACTTCCCTCTAAACATTCTTTAAATGCTTGCAGGAACTCCAATACTACTTCAATGCTTTTTTTTACCCTTATTCAAAAGCCTATGATAAAGTGACTAAAGTCTTCATTAGAATATTTTAATTAAATACATTTTTCAACCCTAAACAGTATCTTTGTATCTGAAAAATCAAGATTCTTTCAAAGAAACAGTTCAATGTTTAAGACCTGAAACAAAACTTACAAATGAAACTACTCCATACAAATATTGAAGGCTCAGGAATCCCATTTATTATCCTCCACGGTTTTTTGGGTATGGGCGATAATTGGAAAACACTGGGAAGCCGCTTTGCCGATAACGGATATGAAGTACACCTTCTAGACCAACGCAATCACGGAAGAAGTTTTCACTCTGAAGAGTTTACTTATGAAGCCATGGCTGAAGACCTTAAAAAATATTGCGATCATCACGGCATAACAAGTTGTGTGCTCCTCGGTCATTCCATGGGTGGTAAAACAGCCATGTTGTTTGCAACCAAATATCCGGACTATGTTTCAAAATTATTGGTGGCAGACATTGCCCCAAAATTTTATCCCCAACACCATCAGGACATATTGCATGGCCTGTCATCACTCGATTTCACTAAAATTGACTCCAGAAGTGATGCCGATGAGCAACTTCAAAAACATATTGAAATCAAACCGGTACGTCAGTTCCTCTTAAAAAACCTTTATCGTAAATCAAAAGAAACCTATGGTTTGCGCATCAACTTGCCTGTATTGATCAAAAACATTGAAGAAGTTGGAAAAGGATTGCCCGAAGAGGCCATTTATGATGGAGAAACTCTTTTTCTTAGAGGGGAAAAATCAGGATATATTGAATCCATAGATGAAATATTAATTCAAAAACATTTTCCTAAAGCATCAATTAAGACCATTCCAAAAGCCGGACACTGGCTGCATGCAGAAAATCCGGACACGTTTTATAAAGAAGTAATGACCTTTTTAACTTAGACCCAGAAAGTTCTGAAAACCTGAAGGCCTTAACCAGTCCACAAGTCCACAGATTTTTTTACTATCTTTAGTAGCTTCTAACACATTAAACTAAAAAATATGAAACTAATCATTCAGTTATTACTAACAGCCATCGTTGTTTTGGTGCTGGCAGAACTACTTCCGGGTGTAGGGGTCGATGCCTTTACAACCTCCATTATCGTTGCTGCAGTGTTGGCCCTGCTTAATGTTTTGGTCAAACCTATTTTGGTGTTTTTAACCCTCCCGGCAACACTCATTACTTTTGGGTTGTTCCTGCTGGTAATCAATGCCGTAATCATCCTCTTGGTTGATTATCTCATACCCGGTTTTACCGTAGATGGTTTCTGGTGGGCACTGCTTTTTAGCCTGCTCTTGACTATTTCTCAGTCTGTTTTGTATTCCTTAACCGAAAAGTAATAAATTTACTTCTAAACCAAGCAGTTGAACCCTTTGTGGTATTGATAAATTATCGTATTTTTGCACCCGTTTTAAATTGAGAAAAGCACGATGCTTTTTTATTCAAAACGCGTACTTATTTAAACATAATTTTCATGAACATCACAAAACAAGACATCGACAGTCTAAATGCCATCTTAAAAGTAGAAATTACCAAAGATGATTATGCGCCAAAAGTTGAAAAAGTTTTAAAAGATTACAAAAAAACGGCCAACATTCCCGGTTTTAGAAAAGGACACATCCCAATGGGAATGATCAAAAAGCAATATGGAAAATCCGTTTTGCTCGATGAGGTAAATAAATTAATCCAGGAGTCACTCCACAAATACCTGACTGAAGAAAAACTGGATGTTTTAGGTAATCCGCTTCCCAAAAACGAAATGGATATCGACTGGGATGCAGATGATTTCCAATTTGAATTCGAATTAGGGTTGGCACCACAATTTGAAATCGACCTTCAAAAAAAGGCGGTTACAAACTATAAAATTGTGGCCGATAAAGATTTTTTAGACAACCAGATCAAAACCATCAGAAAACAATATGGCAAACTCATATCCAAAAGTGAAGTAGCCAAAGAAGATGAAATTACCGGAACGTTTAAAAACGAAGAAAAAGGCATCGATAATAAAGCTACTTTTTCGATGGAAAAAATCAAAGGTAAAAAACAAAAAGACCAATTGTTGGGAGCTAAAACAGGCGATACCATTACCCTGAAGACCAAAGGCCTTTTTGAAGATGACCACGACAACCAAACCTTCTTAAAAGTACCTCACGATGACGCTCACGGTCTGGATATCGAGGTCACATTGTCCATTGAAGAAATAAACACCCGCGAAGAAGCAGCGTTAAATCAGGAACTTTTTGATAAACTTTTTGGAAAAGATGTTGTCAAGTCTGAAGAAGAAGTAAGAGCAAAAATCAAAGAAGACGCCGAGCGTCAGTTTGAGCAGCAATCAGAGCAAGTCTTGTTGAACAATGCCGTAGAAAGCCTTATTGAAAATACCAAGTTTGACCTTCCGGCAGAATTCTTGACCCGTTGGATTCAAAAAAGTGGCGAAAAAGAACTTACAGAAGAAGAAGCAAAAGCTGAATATGAACGATCTGAAAAAGGATTGCGCTACCAGCTCATTGAAGGCAAATTGATGGCAGATCACAAACTGCACGCCAATTTTGAAGAGTTGAAAGACTACACCAAAGCAATGGTTACTTCTCAAATGATGCAGTACGGCCAAATGAACCCGGCTGAAGAGGAACTTGAAAACATTGCCGCAAGAATTCTTTCAAACCAAGACGAAGCGAAACGACTTGCTGAACAACTCAACCAGCAAAAAATGCTGAAATTCTTTAAGGAAAATGCCAAATTGAAGACCAAAGAAGTGTCTTATGACAAATTTGTGAAAGAAGCATACCAATAAATCAACGATAAATTAGTTATATTTAGGCGTTGAATCAACATAATTGAACGCCTTTTTAATTAAAAAATAGCTCAAAAAATATATGGACTACGGCAAAGAGTTTGAAAAATATGCTACGAAACACCACGGTGTGAGTAGCACTTATTATAATAAGATTATCAGCAGCATGACTCCTTACATCATCGAGGAACGCCAGTTAAACGTTGCTCAAATGGATGTGTTTTCACGCTTAATGATGGATAGAATCATCTTTATGGGTACCCAGGTAAACGATCAGGTAGCAAATATCATACAAGCACAGTTGCTCTTTCTGGAAAGCACAGATGCCTCAAAAGATATCCAGATTTATATCAATTCACCCGGTGGAGGTGTCTATGCAGGCTTAGGTATCTATGACACCATGCAATTCATAAAACCTGATGTAGCCACTATTTGTACAGGAATGGCAGCCTCAATGGGGGCCGTGCTTCTCTGTGCCGGTGAAAAAGGAAAACGCAGTGCACTGCCACACTCGAGAGTGATGATTCACCAACCCATGGGAGGTGCACAAGGACAGGCAAGTGATATCGAAATCACAGCACGCGAAATACTGACCTTAAAAGAAGAATTGTACAGGATAATTGCAAAACACTCAGAGCAAACTTATGACAAAGTCTATGAAGACAGTGACCGAGACTACTGGATGAAAGCCGATAAAGCCCTTGAGTATGGTATGATAGACGAAATTTTAACAAGAGAAAAGAAGTAATTCAACGTTTTAACTTGGAACCTGAAACCTTGAACCTGAAAGCAGAGTTATGGCAAAAGAAAATTTAGAATGTTCATTTTGTGGGCGTAAAAAAGCCGAAACCAATCTCTTGATTGCCGGTTTGGACGCACACATTTGTGATCGCTGTATTGAACAGGCCCACGGCATTGTGATGGAAGAAGCAACACACACTTCCAAATCACAACTATCAGGCGAGCTGATGTTGAAAAAACCAAAAGCCATCAATGATTTCTTAAATGAATACATCATCGGTCAGGAACATACCAAAAAAGTGATGTCTGTAGCAGTCTACAACCATTATAAAAGATTACTCCAGCCCGCATCAGATGATGATATAGAAATACAAAAAAGTAATATCATCATTGTTGGGCAAACCGGAACCGGTAAAACCCTCATCGCTAAAACAATTGCCAAAATGCTCAATGTTCCCTTGGCCATAGTCGATGCTACTGTACTCACTGAAGCAGGTTACGTGGGTGAGGATGTAGAGAGTATTTTGACAAGGTTGCTGCAAGCAGCAGATTATGACCTCGAAAAAGCTCAAAATGGAATTGTGTTTATTGATGAAATTGACAAAATTGCTCGTAAAAGCGATAATCCTTCTATCACCAGAGATGTTTCTGGTGAAGGAGTGCAACAAGCCCTTTTGAAACTATTGGAAGGAACCACTGTCAATGTACCCCCAAAAGGAGGAAGAAAACACCCTGACCAAAAATTCATAGAAGTCAATACCGAAAACATCTTGTTTATTGCCGGTGGAGCCTTCGACGGAATCGAAAAGAAAATCAAACAACGCCTCAACCTGCAAGCCGTTGGCTTTAGCGCTTCAAAATCAGAAGACAGCATAGAAAGAGAAAACCTATTGCAGTACATCATCCCTAAAGATCTAAAAGATTTTGGACTTATACCCGAAATTATTGGTCGTCTACCGGTCTTGACTCACATGAATCCATTGGATAAAACTACCTTGCGAGCCATTCTTACAGAACCAAAAAATGCCATTATCAAACAATATGAGAAACTGTTTGAAATGGACGATATAGACTTTAAAATAGAAGACGAAGCCCTCGACTTCATCGTTGAAAAAGCCATTGAATATAAATTGGGCGCAAGAGGCCTAAGATCGCTCTGCGAATCAGTATTAACTGATGCTATGTATGAAATGCCGGGCACCGAGGAAAGAAACCTTGAAGTCACCAAAGAATACGCAGAACAAAAACTGAATAGTTCTGCCATTAAAAAATTAAAAGCGGTTTCTTAACGGAAATCGATTTTGTGTTTTAATTCAAATCAACTGTAGTATGAAAAAAGTAATTCTGTTGATACTGCTTCCCCTATTTTGTTTTCCTAATGAAATCCAACCGAAACCTGTTATAAAAGAGGTGACTGTTTTTTTACAGGGAGCACAAATCACAAGTGAAGTAAAGGTGAACTTACACGCAGGGAGCACCAAAGTGTTGATAAAAGATTTGTCTCCAAATATTGACCCCAACAGCATCCAGGTGAATGGCCTTCAGAATGTTACAATTGGATCAGTAAATTTCAATACCAATTTCATAGAAAAAAAGACCGAATCTGAAAAAATACGCGACCTTCAGGAAGAACAGGATAAATTAAACCGCGAAGTAGCAGTTCTAAGAAACAACGTAAAAGGGCTTGATGATGAGGAAGCACTTTTAAATGCAAATAGAAAAATTAATACCGAGCAGCAAAATGTTACTGTTGAAAAACTTTCGGCATACTCCAAATATTACCGTGATCGTATATCCGGGCTGAAAACAGAAATATATGACCTGAACAAAAGCATTGAAAAACTGAACAAGAGCATCAGCGATATCAATCAAGAAATTAATAAATTAAGAAGCAATAACGCTGAACAAAGAGGTGAAATTCTACTTGATTTGGAGTCACCATCCACAACTTCCCTAACACTGATATTAAAATACAATGTTAGCAATGCGGGATGGCTTCCCGTTTATGATATTAAAGCAGTCAATACCGAAAACCCGGTAGCAATACATTATAAAGCTAATGTGTATCAGGATACCGGTGAAAACTGGGACAATGTAAACATTACTTTATCAACAGGTAACCCCACATTAAATACTGAAAAACCGGATGTCAATCCACATTTTCTTAACTTTGTAAACCCCTATACATACACGGCTCAAAGAAGAAGCCGTACCAAAACCAACTACACATACAACCCAACTGTAAAAACAGTTTCAGGGGTAGTGGTTGATGATACCGGACTTCCACTTCCCGGAGTAAATGTTGTTTTGAAAGGGACAAGCAGGGGGACACAAACAGATTTTGATGGCAGATATACACTAGATATTGAAGGAGCTCAGGAAATAGTTTACTCCTATCTGGGCTTTGAAACAGAAACCCTGCCTGTGTATGCAAGCCGTATAGACCTATCATTGTTTGCTGACGCAAACGATTTAAATGAAGTAGTGGTTTCGGGATATGCTAAAAAAAGTTCACTAATGGGTAAAGCAAGTGGTGTCAATGTTCAAGAAAATGAAGAGTTTGAACAAGTGATACCGGCCATGATCAGGGAAGATAATGTGACCAATGTGTTGTTTAAAATATCAAGAAAATACAGCATACCCACCTCGCCCTCTGAAGTAACTACAATTGAAATCAATACCTTTGAGGTCCCCACAGAATATGAATACTACGCAGCACCCTTATTGGTGCAGAATGTCTATTTAACAGCCAAGTTAAAAGACTGGGAAACCTTTGATTTGCTTCCCGGAGAAGCAAAAGTTTATTTTGCCGGTAATTTTGCCGGCAATTCATACATCAACCCCCAATTAACAGATGAAGAGTTGGTGTTGTCACTGGGAGTAGATCCAACCCTTGTAGTTGAACGTAAACAGATTAATGATATGAAAGACCGTTCATTTTTTGGAAATACCCGCATAGTTAAGAGAAATTACGAAATCACAATACGGAATAACAAAAGCTCAGAGGTTGAGGTTACGCTCTTGGATAGAATACCCATTTCACAAAACAATGACATTAAGGTTGAAAACTTAACCTACGGCAACGCAAGTTATGATGATAAAAAGGGTGTGGTCACCTGGAAAGTAGGCTTGTCTGCTAGTAGTACAGAGAAAAGAAACATCAGTTATGAAG
>NZ_CAXBAN010000116.1:0-7370 GCF_963973675.1 uncultured Planktosalinus sp.
TTTCGATGATTTCAAACGAGGACTTTGGTGACACAAAATAAAGTCCGATCCATAAAAACAACTCAAGTAAACTGATGATAAAAATCCATTTTACAATTGAAGTGGACCTTTTAAACAGCATGTTGTATATTTGGGCATAGGTAAGCCTGGGGTGTTCTTGATCCCGTTGCTTCCAGTTTTGTTTTAGTAATTCCAGTTGATCCATAGTTCTACGGATTGAGTATAGTTCTTAACTTTTCTTTTATTCTGTTCATTTTAACACGGGCATTAACTTCAGTTATCCCAAGTGTATCTGAAATTTCCTTGTAATTTTTGTCTTCTAGGTATAAAAAAACAAGCGCTTTGTCAATGTCGTTGAGTTGTTTTACTGCGTCATACATCAGTCTAAGTTGCACTTCTACTGTATCGTCATATTCATCAGCTGTAATTTTAAAGCTTACATTTTCAAAATCCTGAGTATTTGTATGAACACTTCGTTTGGATTTTCGGTAAAGGGTGATGGCTGTATTTAATCCCACACGGTACATCCAGGTACTAAATTTTGAATCTCCTCTGAATTTTGGAAATGCTTTCCACAATTGAATTGTGATTTCCTGAAATAAATCATTGTGTGAATCTGCATCATTGGTATATAACCTACAAATTTTATGCACAATGTTTTGATTTTCCTCCAGCTGAGTCACAAAACTATGTTCCAGTTCTTTACTCAAAATGTTTTTTAGGTTAGTGTTGCAGAGTTAGTATACTTTAATATGGATTTGTTACAAACCTCATTTTAAAAACAGTATTAACAGTTTTTATATTTATCATTAAGACCTATGCCTTTCAAAATCAAAGGAATGCATTTTTCAAGCCGGTTGAGGCGTGTTTTTTCTTGTTTTGCACTGCCAATATGTTCTTTATATTCTTTTTGTTTGTAGGGAGTTAGTGTATCAAAACGTTGTTTTAAAGCCGTATTTTTCTCAAGGGCTTCTTTAAGCTCAAGAGGGAGCTTAATTTCTTTACTTTTAATGGGTTTAATTTCTTTACCTTCTTTGGCGTTTGCTATTGCTTCTTCGGCATAATTCAAAATCAGTGTTTCGTCTATTTCATCAATTGATTCAAAACGCCATTGTCTGAGTGCCTTTGTTTTTCCTTCCTGTGCGTTCATTAATTTTTTTTGGGAATCTTTAAGAAAAACACCCTGATAAAACCAAATACAGCAATAATTTTTGAATCCGGCTATCGCCAGCACATTTTTGCCATGAGCAACATATACAGGAGCTCCCCATTTAATTGTTTCTTCCAGTGAAGTATTTTTTAAAATGCTTCTGAGTTTGGAAAGTGCTTCTTGCCAATGGGTTTGTTTTTCAATATATGCAGTAACTTGATCAGTGACCATCTTTCAAATTAATTAACAATTGAAGGGTCTAAATGTAAAAAAAATCTTTTAGTTAATTCTTTCTTAACGAAAATCAATAAGACAGAATCTGTTGTACATTTACTATGATTTTAAATCACAACAGTTATGACAAAAAGCAAGTCAAACAGTAAGCCTCAGCCTAAAAAAGCTGCGCCTAAACAGGCGGTAAATAAGGCTGTGCAGACTACTTCAAAGAAGAAGTAATTCCTGCAACCCTTTCGCTGTATGCGAAAGCAATTTCGAAAACTACACTATGGCCACCTTTTTTAGGTGGCTTTTTTGTTTACAGTTCATCGTTGAAAATATACGATTCGGAAATTTTTATTTCGTGTATTTGAATTTGAGTTGCAGATTTGCTGAAAAATCAACCATGAAATACTTAGTTCTATTTGTTTTGCTTTTAGCAGGCGCTCAATTCTATGCCCAAGCTACGATTTCCGGATATATTTATGATGAAAAAAACAACCCAATAAGTGGTGCTAATATTTTTCTGAAAGGTACTTATGATGGAACAATCAGTACTGCTGAGGGGAAGTTTTTATTTACTACAGAAGTGAAGGGCAAACAAACCCTTCAGGTTTCCTATATGTCTTATGAAACAAAACTAATTATTACTGATGTTCAGCAAATGCAGGAATTAAAAATTTTATTACGAGAAGATGTTGCAACCTTGGGGGCCGTGACATTAAATGCAGGAACATTTGAAGCGGGTGACAAAGCCCGGACATCAGTATTAAAACCATTGGATATTGTAACAACTGCAGGGGCTGCCGGTGATATAGTGGCAGCATTGCAAACCTTACCCGGAACGCAAACAGTAGGGGAGAGTGGCCGTTTATTTGTCAGGGGTGGTGAATCAGGCGAAACCCAAACGTTTATTGACGGCATCAGGGTGGCTCAGCCTTACGGGGCCTCCGCTCAAAATATTCCTACACGGGGTAGGTTTTCTCCATTTTTATTCAGTGGGATGTCTTTTTCAACTGGTGGTTATTCGGCTGAATATGGTGAGGCATTATCAGGTGTATTGTTGATGGATACAAAAAATGAAGTGGAACAAAATCAAACGGAAATTTCCCTGATGAGTGTTGGACTGGGTCTTGGGCATTCATTCAAAGGAAAAAACAGTTCCCTTTCAATTAACACGGCCTATGTAAACCTTGAGCCCTACCAACTTGTTGTACCACAACGGTTAAATTGGAACAAGGCATTTCAGTCATTTTCAGGAGAGACTGTTTACAGAAAACATTTTGAAAAGGGGCTTTTTAAAGCCTATGCGGCTTTTGATGCTTCTACTTTTGATTTTAACAGGGAAGATGTCAACCAGGAAGCTTCTCAACGAATTAAATTAAACAACCAAAACCTATATTTCAATACTTCATATAAATCCTTTTGGAGTAACAACTGGCAGTATTTTTCCGGTTTGAGTTATGGTTTATCATCTAATTCAATTTTTCCGGATTTTGTAAGTGTGAAAAACCAGGAACATGCCCTGCATTTTAAATCTAAAATAAATCGTAGGTTTTCCAACAGGTTTAAAATAATGGCCGGCGGAGAACTTTTTTACACCCAATTTGATGAACAATTTCAAGAACAGGGATTTAAATTAAATTCGGGTTTTACTTCTACTGTTGTTGGTTTGTATAGTGAAGCGGCTGTCTATTTTTCGAAAAAGTTTGCTACACAAATCGGGTTGCGATTTCAGTATGATGCATTATTGAATGAAAGCAATTTAAGTCCGCGCGTTTCACTTGCCTACAAAAGCGGTGAACACGCTCAATTTTCTATGGCGTATGGCTTATTTTCACAAGCTCCAAAGCAAGACTATTTAAAACATAGCAAAAGCTTAAGTAGTGAGCGTGCAGCTCATTATATTTTAAATTATCAATACGCTCATAATCACAGAACTTTGAGGGTAGAAGGCTATTATAAGCACTATCAGGACTTGATTCGTTTTGAAAATGAAAAGGAGGTCTATTTTTCAAACATTTCAAATAAAGGTCAAGGTTATGCGGGAGGGTTGGATGTTTTTTGGAGGGACGGTAAAAGTTTTAAAAATACCGAATATTGGGTTTCGTATTCATTTATAGATACAGAGCGTTTGTATCGGGATTTTCCATTGAAAGCCACACCTTCATTTGTCGCTCAACATACAGCTTCTGTTGTTATGAAATACTGGGTTCAGGATTGGAGGTCACAACTGGGCTTTTCGCATACATTTCATAGCGGTAGGCCATTCAATAATCCAAATGATTCAAGCTTTATGAATGGTAAGACTAAATCTTACCACAGTTCCGGCTTTAATTGGGCTTATTTGCTAAGTGAGCAAAAAATACTGTATTTCTCTGTTTCCAATTTGTTGGGTGTGAAAAATATTTTTGGATATGAGTATGCCGATACTCCTTCCGGAAATGGAATTTACAACCGGAAAGCCATCACCCCAACTGCCGATCGGTTTTTCTTTATTGGATTTTTTTGGACAATAAGCGAGGATAAAAAAAGCAATCAGTTGGATAAGTTGTAACTTAGTTTTTTTGAAAAATATAGGGCCAGTAAATAAATACTGCTATGATGATTGCTATGAGGGCGGCAAAAAAAACTGCACCTGCAGCAATATCTTTAATTTTTCCAATTTTGTTATGAAAATCAGGGTGAATAAAATTGGCTATTTCTTCCACAGCAGTATTGAGACTTTCTATACTAATTACCAATCCAATAGCAAGGCATTGCATCATCCATTCTACCGGGGTAATCTTAAAATAAAATCCCGCAGCGGTCACAGCAATAGCCACTGTCAACTGTACCTGAATACTCTCTTCACTTTTAATAAGAATCCAGGCGCCTTTGGCAGCATAATAAAAACCATTCAATCGGCTTTTAATGAAGTTTTTTTTGTTCATTGAACGTGCTTTAACGCTTCGGTATAATCAGGTTCCTGACCAATTTCAGGAACCAGCTGGTTGTAAACCACCCGGCCTTCTTCATCGAGAACGATAATTGCTCTGGCATGCAACCCCTGAAATATTCCTGATTCAATTCTTACACCATAGTTGATTCCAAATTCATTGTTCTTAAAATCAGATAAAGTCTCCACATTCTTGATTCCTTCCGCTCCACAAAAAGCCGATAATGCAAAAGGAAGGTCTTTGGAAATGCATATTACATTAATATTCTCATGCTTTGAAGCTTCTTTATTAAATCTTCTTACAGATGCAGAGCAGACTCCTGTTCCCACACTTGGAAAAATATTTAAAATGAGCCTGCTACCTCGATAATCTTGAAGTGAAATATCAGATAAATCAGTTTTAGTTAATGTGAAATCGGGAGCGGTTTTTCCCTTTTCGGGCAATTCGCCGGTGGTTGTTGTGGGTGAACCGTCTAAAGTAATTTGTGCCATAAGTTTTTTTAAGTAAAAGTAAAAAAATAGCCCTATTAAAATGGCCAATGTATGGTTAAATTAAAAAAGCCTGTTTTTAAATAAAAACAGGCTTTTTACTATATCAGTTGTATCTATTACCGGTCTATGGAACCCATCACTTTTTTGGCAAAATTGTTTGCCGCATCGCGTTCGTCCATGCCTTTTTCAATCATATCAGCTACTTCATATGCACCGCAAAGATTAGTGATGAGTTCACCCACCACATCCATTTCTTCATCGGTGATTCTGTTGTATTCGCTGAAGGACTCCAGCACTTCGATACAATGCTGAATCTTTTCCGGCGAATTATTCTTTTGTAAATGCCTAATTACGGGTAACTTCATCGATCAGGTCTTTTAAAACATCAGTTTTATTGGTCTGCACCTGGTTGACAAGGTGTCCGTTTTTGAAGGTTGCAAAGGTAGGTAGGTTGTCAACTTTTGCTAACTTTCTGCTTTCGGGAAACCTTTCTGCATCAACCATCAGGAAAGTGAAGTTTTCAGTTTCCTGAGCAAACTTTTTAAACTTAGGCTTCATCAAACGGCAGTTTCCACACCATCCTGCAGAATACTGCACAATGACGTTTTCTTTTTCGGCCACAACCTCATTTAGGTTGTCTTGTTCAAGTTCGATGACCATATTTAATTACTTAAATATTCAGCAACCCCGGTTCTGTTTGCCTTCATGGCATCCTTGCCTTCTTCCCAGTTGGCAGGGCATACCTCACCTTTTTGTTGCACGTGGGTGTATGCATCAATCAAACGGATGTACTCGTTAACATTTCTACCGAGTGGCATATCGTTTACACTTTCGTGAAACACTTTTCCCTCTTCATCAATAAGGTAAGTAGCTCGATAGGTCACGTTTGAGCCTTCATAAATAAAGCTGTCTGACTCCTCGTCATATTTTTCAGAAACAATATCAAGAATACCCAAACGGTTGGACAGGTTTCTGTTTGTATCAGAAAGAATGGGATAGGTCACACCTTCAATGCCTCCGGCATTTTTTGGTGTATTCAACCACGCAAAATGTACTTCAGGGGTATCGCATGAAGCAGCTATGATCTTGGTATTTCTGTCTTCAAATTTAGATAAGGCTTCCTGAAAAGCGTGAAGCTCTGTGGGACATACAAAAGTGAAATCTTTCGGATACCAGAACAGCAAAACCTTTTTCTTATTTTTAATCGCTTCTTCGCGAATATTAAGCTTGAAAGTGTCTCCCATTTCGTCCATTGCGTCAATCTCGATGTTGGGAAATTGTTTTCCTACTAATGCCATAATTTTTTATTGTTTTTATTGTTTGTAAATTATGTGCAAAGGTAAGATGAAAACACACTTTTCACCTAAGGCTTCATCCTAAAATCTTATTAAAAGATAAGGCTTTTTGATAGTGTTTTTTTATTGATGTTTTTTAAGAACTGACTTTCAAAAAAGTTGTGCTGTATTATGCCGTTTTGCTTGTCAACATTTTTATCTTGATACTGAAGGCTGCAAAAAACAGCGTGGTAAACGGACTTAACCAATTGAAGATGGCATAAAAGAAATATTCACCCACACCCACACCCAGCACGCCGCTGTGATAAGCACCACAGGTATTCCAGGGGATCAGCACAGAAGTAACTGTACCTGAGTCTTCCAGTGTCCTACTCAGGTTCTCGGGAGCCAGGCCTTTGTCTTTGTAGGCTTTAGAAAACATTTTTCCGGGAACAACAATGGCGAGGTACTGGTCTGAAGCCGTGAGATTCAATGCCAGACAACTTGCTACGGTACTTGCAAAAAGCCCGAAGGTGGTATGAAAAAGCTTGAGCAAAGCACGAGTGATTACTTTTAATGCCCCGATGGCATCCATAATGCCCCCAAACACCATCGCACAGATTATTAGCCAGATAGTGCCCAGCATCCCGCTCATACCTCCTGCAGAGAACAAATCAGCCAAGGTTTCATTGTCTGTTGCTACAATTGTGTCTACCGTTATAGCATTCATCACACCTTTATAGCCGCTTTCAAAAGTTAGGGTTTCCGACCCGCCAATGGTTGCCACAATTTCCGGCTGGAAAATTAGCGCAGCCAGACCTGCGAGTAATGTACCAATGAGCAATGCCACTAAGGGAGCGGTCTTTTTTACAATTAAAACAATCACCAGTACGGGTACTACAAAAAGTATGGGATTGATATTAAAAGCTGCATCAATGGAAGTAAGGATACTTTCAGTTTCAACTGCACCTGTGGTAGTCATATTCAGACCAATAATGATAAAAACTATCAGGGTAATTACAATGGTGGGCACGGTGGTAAGGGTCATATATCTGATGTGTGTAAATAGATCAGTCCCAGCCATAGCCGGTGCGAGGTTAGTAGTATCGCTAAGTGGCGAAAGCTTATCCCCAAAATAAGCACCGGAAAGTATGGCTCCTGCGGTCATACCTAAAGAAATGTCGAGGGCACTGGCAATACCAATCAGGGCAATACCCACAGTGGCCGATGTCGTCCAGCTACTTCCGGTAGCCACCGAAATCACACAACATATTATCACACAGGAAGCCAAAAATATCGC
>NZ_CAXBAN010000117.1:0-7353 GCF_963973675.1 uncultured Planktosalinus sp.
ATCAAGATTTTAACCCCAATCAATTAACACAAAAAATTAGTTCCAAATGGGGTATTCAATTGTATTCAACCTATGCCTCTACAGAAATGTGTACAGCTTTTACAGAGTGTGAAGCAATGCAGGGAGGGCATCAACATCCAGAATTGGTTATTACAGAAATATTGGATGATAACAACAATCCTGTTCCTGACGGAGAAATAGGAGAACTTACGATAACCACACTCGGGGTTGAAGCAATGCCTCTGCTTCGCTTTAAAACAGGAGATATCACTAAAATAAACAACCAAGCATGTTCTTGCGGAAGGAATACAAATCGTTTAGGGCCGGTACTAGGGAGAAAACAACAAATGATAAAATATAAAGGCACAACTCTTTATCCTCCTGCCATGCATGATTTGATGTCTTATTTTGAAAAAATTGACCTGCATCAAATTGAAATCACGACCAATAATATTGGAACTGATGAAATTATAATAAAAATAGCTACCACAAATACGTCAGACGAATTTATGGACGCAATCAAAGATCACTTTAGGGCAAAGCTAAGGGTCACACCTAAAATTGAAATTTGTACTCAAGAAGTACTTGAAAAAAGTGTTTTCCAACCGATGAGTAGAAAACCGATTACTTTTATAGATAAAAGAAAATAACGAATTAATCTCTTTGAGTCAAAAAGCTGAAACAAGAATCTAACATTTCATTGTAGCCTGCCGGCAGTTTTGACTCTTCCCAAGGATGCTTCACATTGAAAACGTGATCAGCTCCTTCTATAATCTTTAATTGGCTTTTTTTACTCCATTTATGTACAGAAAATGCTTCTTCAACCGGTACGGTAGGGTCATCGGTACCGTGAATGATTAAATGTGGTTTGTTGAGTTCTTTTGACGCCTTTTCAACATTAAGTCGATCAGCATTGCCGTAGATATCTTCAGCAATTTGGTAATACAAAGGGAGTTGTTGTTTGGTCCTGCTATTTTCGATGTAAATCACACCATTTTCTTTCCAAAGCCGGAGAGTTTCTTCATCAATAAATCGGGCTTGAAAACCCGAAACACCGGCAATGGAAATCACTTTGTTAATTCTGTTGTCTTCATTTGCTTTAATAATTGCGGTTCCACTTCCACGGCTGTGCCCCATAATTGTTACGGGCTTTTTTACTGAAAGATTTTCAAAAATATTTTGTGCTTCTATCCAGTTTAGAACGGAGTCAATATCATCAAGCTCTTTAGTAATATTATTATTCCCGAAGGCTTCAGGGTCCGGAAAATCTATTGGTTGTTTGGGTGTACCGCCATTGTGAGAAAAATTGAATTTGACAAACGCAAAATTTCTTTCGGCAAAAAATGTTGCCATTTGTTCATTGGGTCCCCAATCTTTGAAACCTTTAAACCCATGACAATAAAGTATAGTTTGGCTTGGTTTACTTGCTGCAGGAATAAAAGCATCCAGCAGAATAGGTTTGTTGTTTGTGCGATTGAGAAGAATGTTTTTTTGAATGTTAAAAGGCATTTTCGGGAATTTCTTTTTCAATAAATGGAATTTCTGGATTGCAAATTTCGCAAATTAAAGTGCTTAGTTGCGCTTTAAATAAAGTTAAAGTTTCTTCATTTATAAAATCATTACCATTAGCCCTACTAGTTTCTTTTTTTGTAAAAGGCATAAAACCTGAGGATAGATTTTTAAATGAAATAATCCCGGCTTGAGCGTTTTGAAGACCCGTTTGCTCCTTTGCCAAAAGAGCATAGGTTAGGACTTGAATTTTTTTGCTGTGTTTATCATCTTTCATTAGCTCACCCCAATCAATAAGATTCAAGTCTTTTTGTTCTACTTTTCCAGTTTTGTAGTCAATGATTCTGGTAATTTCATTAATTCGATCAATTCGGTCGACTTTTCCTCTAATTTTAACGGGAAACTCTATTTCAGGAATTTCCAATTGTGTTTCTAGCAGGTTTTCTATGTGTGTAATTGTCAGTTCGTTTCCTGAATTGATTTGCTCCAACTCTTGAGATAAAAAATTATTTATATAGCGTTTTGAAATTTCATAAATAATATAATTTTTACCCGATGAAATAAGGCCTTCTTTATAGGTGTTTTCAAATTCAATTTTAACTTGCTTCTCAACTTTTTGCTGAACTTCTAAAATGCATTTATTTGTAAGTTTTTTGTTGATATAGGGTTCAAACAAATGCTGTAATGCATCATGGACAATGGTTCCAAGGGTGTTTGCGGCAACTGTTTCTTCTACCTCTTCCTTGTCCTTGATATCGAGAATATAGCGATCGTAAAAATCAATTGGGTTTCTGATGTATGTAGTTAAAGCTGAAGGAGAAAATCCATGAGCAGCAAGTTTTTTTAATTTTTCAATAACTCGAACCGTTTTTTTAATTTGTTTAAGTTCATTTGTTGGAATAATTACTTTAGGGGTATATACTATTTCCTGAATTTTGTGAGCAGCAGGACTTTCGTAGCCAATTTGGTGTAAAAACCTGCTTTTTTCGCCTGCGTTTAGTCCTCCAGCCTGATTGTTATAAAGCAAGTGAATTGTATTTGCTCTGTGGAGTAAACTATAAAAATGATAGGTGTAAACAGCGTCTTTTTCTCTGTGGGTTGGCAATTTATATTCTACTTTTAAGTCATAAGTTATGAATGATTTGTTTCTTTTTCCTGCAGGAAGTATCCCTTCATTTAATGAGACTAAAATAATATTTTCAAAATCAAGAGCTCGTGTTTCCAGAAGTCCCATTATTTGCAATCCTTTGTAGGGCTCTCCCTTAAAGTCGATAGAAGTGACTCCTATGATTTCTTTAAAAAGACTATAAAGTGTCTTTGTGGTAGATATGTGTTTGTATTTACTGTTAAGAGTTTGTAGTTTATTCCAAACCTCATAAAGTCTGAATAGAGTTTCCAATAAAATTAGATCTGTCTTGGCAATTTTTTTAATTTGAAGGATGACTAATTTTGCGCTTTCTATAACGCCTAAAACATCATTAAATTTAGGTGAAAATAAAGCATCAATAAAGTTTAATTCATTTGTTAGAGCCGTTTTTTTTATTTCTTCGAAACTAATTTGAGTAAGGTTTTGGGTTTGCAGCTTGTTGTTAATTGCATTAGAACTTTCGGGTAATAATAATTTGCCCAAAGGATGACTTAAAATTTGAAGTACATCTTTATAATAATATTTTTTTTGCTCAAATTGATGAATTTTCAAGAGGTTTTTAAAAAAGGCTGTAGCTGGTAATGATTTTAGTGACATTCCCATTGTCACATTTACTGCTTTAATATTGTTGGGCAATGAGTTTAAAACTGGAAGCAATAGGTTTTCGTCAGCTAGAACTAGGGCCGTGCTTTCTATCTTTTCTTTAGAAAGAGAGCTCAGAATATCAGAAACACACTTTACCTGACCTATGTTTTTTGAACAACCTAAAATTTTAAATTCTTTAGGCTTTGAATAATTATCAAAAACCGTATTGAAGGGTTTTGTTTTAAAATATTTCCAAGTGTTTTTAAATTCTTTTAAAAAGAGAGAAGCACTATGGTGAGGCTTTTCCATAAAATACTTTTCAGCATTCCAGTAGATTTGATTTGTACCGGTTTCTAAAATCTCTTTAATTATAAATTCCTCAGACTTGTTTAAAGCGTTAAAACCAATAAAGACATGTTGAAAATGTTGTTTTGCGGTTATATAATGTTGAATGTTTCTTGCCGCTTCTCGGTAAACAAAACCCTGATGTGCGTAGCCATTTTCACGTGTCTTTGCAGTGAAAATTTCATATAATTCCTCAAGTGAATTCCAAAAAGACAAATAATTTTGAATTAGTTGCGTTTTCTCCTGATTTAGATACCAATGGTCAATTTCTTTTATTGAGTTTAGATAATTAAAAAACTCTTTGTGAGGTATTAAATTTCTGTCAATTTCATTAAAGTCATCAATTAGAACAGAAGCCCAACTTGAGAAGGTGTCAAACTCTTCCTTTTCCTTAATTTGATCATTTTTGAGGTAGGCTTCATAAAACTCAAACAAAAGCTCTATGGATTCTGCGATTTTTAAATCAGCAATCTTTTCAACAAACTCTTCAATACTTAAAATTTCTGGAGAAAATTGAGTTGATTGATTTTGATTATGCAGTTCAGTTTTGAGAAAATTACCAGCTCTTTTGCTGGGTAAAATAAATATTGTAGTTGAGAGCTCTTTATTGCATTTCAGAAAATCTGAAACAATTTCTTGAATGTAAGTTACCATTTTATAAAAATAAGAAACGCCCCTGAATATTCAGAGGCGTTTCAAAATTTATTTAAATGTGATTATTTCTGAAGTGAAATTTCAACACGTCTGTTTAATTGTCTGCCAGCTGCGGTATTGTTTGGCGCAATAGGTCTGTCGAAGGCATAACCTTCAGAAGACAACCTGCTTCTATCCATACCAATTGTAGTTAAATACTCCATAACAGATGCAGCTCTTTCTCTTGAAAGTCTTTCATTCAACGCTCTGCTTCCGGTATTGTCGGTGTGGCCTTCAATATGGAATTTGCTATTTGGATATTCGTTCATAATATCTACAATATTTTGAAGTGCAGCATAGGATTCCTGACGGATAGTTGATTTACCAAGGTCAAACAAGATTGTTTTAGAATACTCGTTTAATTCATTGATAACCTCAATAGTTATTTCAGGACAACCTTTGTTAGCTATAGTTCCAGGAATTTCTGGACAATCATCTAAGTGATTTGGAACACCGTCACCATCAGTATCAGGCCAAGGACAACCATTGTTTTCTTTTGGTCCAGCCACTTCTGGACATTCGTCTTGAGGGTCAGCAATTCCATCACCATCAGTATCAGGACATCCGTTAAATTCTCTTGTACCTGGAGTAGTTGGACATTCGTCTTGAATATCAGGAATTCCGTCTCCGTCAGTATCAGGACATCCGTTAAACTCAGCTAAACCAGCCTCATAAGGACACTCGTCTTGTGGATCAGGGATTCCGTCCCCGTCAGTATCAGGACATCCATTGAATTCTGGTAGACCAGGTGTGTCAGGACAATCGTCTTTATCATCAGGAATACCATCGTCATCACGATCTTTCATTCCAAATTGGAAAATCACACCTGCTGAGTGTTGAAAATGCTTTACACCATAATCTTCTTCAAATGCGTGCTTGTATGTTGTTTGAAGGTTTACACCAAGATTGTCTGTAAACCAAAGCTTTAAACCTAACATTGCATTTGCTGTTCCAAATCCAATATCATCAACCCATGTGTATCCACCACCAATACCGATTTGTGGGTCAAACCAAGAGCTGTTAAGCGCATTTTTTAAACTATACTTAATTTCCCCATCTGCACCATAGTAAGAAAGGTCTTTTTCAGTTCCAAAACCAATATCGCTCACTCTTAGGTCTCCAAGGTTTTTGATTCTATTGATTGAACCTGCTGCTGTAAAGACAAACCCACTTCCCATATATCTGGAAATTGTAAGTCTAGAAACAGATGGTAAAATATTCCAGTGATCATCAGCATTAAAGAATTCATCAAAAATTTCCCCTCTTAATGTTGCAGGGACTCTGTCGTCAACTTCACCTACTGGAAAAACATCAACCGCATTCATACCTACCTCAAAGGCCCATGGGTTGTTTTCGTCTTGTGCAATGGCATTACTTAGTCCGAAGAAAAGTAACGATGCAACTAAAAATCTGCTAAGATGTTTCATATTCAATAATTTAAATTTTAAGTGTTAATTGAAGCAAAAGTAAGTTGTTAAAATTTATTAACAAAACCAAATCTACTAAAATTTTTCAAAAAAAACCTAATATTTCTTTAAATAGTGTTGATTATTTAATAATTTCCAATTCTTTACCAACCTTAGAAAAGGCAGATAAAGCCTTGTCTAAATGTTCTTTAGTGTGGGCGGCAGAAAGTTGCACTCTAATTCTGGCTTTATTCTTTGGCACAACCGGAAAGAAGAAGCCGATTACATAAATTCCTTCTTCCAATAGCCTTTCAGCCATTGTCTGTGAAAGTTGCGCATCATATAGCATTACAGGTACAATAGCAGAGTCTCCGTCAATAATATCAAAACCGGATTTTTTCATTCCATTTTTAAAGTATTGAGTGTTTTTCGCAAGTTGGTCTCGAAGCGTTGTGTCATTTTCTAATAACTCAAATACTTTTATGGAAGCACCCACGATTGCAGGGGCTAATGAGTTAGAAAACAAGTAAGGTCTGGATCGTTGACGCAACATTTCAATAATTTCTTTTTTCCCTGTTGTATAGCCACCCATAGCACCACCAAGAGCTTTACCTAATGTTCCTGTGATGATATCAATACGGCCCATTACACCTTTTTCTTCCAGTGTTCCTCTTCCTGTTTCACCTATAAACCCTGCTGCGTGACATTCGTCTATCATCACTAATGCATCATATTTGTCTGCAAGATCACATATCTTATCTAATGGAGCTACCAGGCCGTCCATTGAAAAAACGCCATCGGTTACAATGATTTTAAAACGAGCTCCTTTTTTATTGGCTTCTATTAACTGGTTTTCAAGATCTACCATATTGTTGTTTTCATAACGATATCTGGCCGCTTTACATAGCCTAACTCCATCGATGATGGAAGCGTGGTTTAGTGAGTCAGAAATTATAGCATCCTCTTGCCCAAGGAGTGGTTCAAAAACACCTCCATTTGCATCAAATGCAGCTGCATATAAAATGGTATCTTCAGTTTGATAAAACGAAGCAATTTTTGCCTCCAGCTCTTTGTGGATGTCTTGAGTTCCACAAATAAATCGCACTGACGACATGCCAAAACCGTGGGTGTCCATAGTGTCTTTAGCCGCTTGAATAACATCTTTATTTGATGAAAGACCCAAATAATTATTTGCACAAAAATTGATAACTTCCTGACCTGTGGAAATTTTTATGACAGCATCTTGTGAAGAGGTAATAATTCGCTCTTTTTTAAACAGTCCGTTGTTTTTTATTTCCTGAATTTCCGTTTCTAAATGTTGCTTTATTTTTCCGTACATATTTTTAGTTTTTTACAAAGGTATTTAATTTTTTAAGCAGATTTTACTTGAATTGCATCAATTTTGTCGTTAATATAAACGAGCAGAAGTTCTTCTATTTTAAATCCCATTTGAGAGAGAATTGTTCCATATTTTTCGATTTGGCTGATGTGTGTCTCTTTTTCAACCCCAGTTTTGTAGTCAATAATTGTAACTTTCTTTTCAGGCAACAAATTAATTCTGTCTGGTCTGAGACTTTCCCCATCTTTGGTGTATATTTCTTTTTCATTCAACGCTTGGGCTCCAGAATCAAAATATACTTTTAAGGCAGGGTGAGTGGTAACTTTTTC
>NZ_CAXBAN010000118.1:0-7292 GCF_963973675.1 uncultured Planktosalinus sp.
ATTTTCTTTATTGCGTTGTTGTTTTACCCAGCTACCATAAGCTGAAGCAAATTTTACAATATCAACAGGCGTTAAGTTATCGCCAACACCTCCACCTATTGTACCGCGTATTCCTGAAATTGATTTTATTAAAGTCATTTTTGATATTTAGTTGGTAGAAAAATTGTTAAATATTGAGCGATTCAAAAAATTCTTTTAAAGTAAACTCACTGAATATTTAGGCAAATATACAATTCCAAAACGGGAATACTTCAAAGGTATTTTGTAAATTGCCTTATGAATTTTCTGGCACACATATACCTTTCTGGAAACGACAAAGATATTATAATAGGTAATTTTATCGCTGATGGAATTAAAGGAACTAGCTACACAAATTACCCGGTAGGTATTCAAAAAGGTATTTTATTACACAGAGAAATTGATACCTATACAGATGCACATCCAATAGTACGACTAAGTACTAAAAGACTTCACAAAAACTATGGACACTTCAGTGGAATCATTGTTGACATTCTTTATGACCACTTTTTAGCAAAAAACTGGAATAATTACAGTGATATCCCTCTTGAGGTATACGTAGAAAACTTTTATAACTTGCTAAACGAATATCACGAAGTACTTCCTGCTCGCATTCAGAGAATGTTACCCTACATGCTTACTGATAACTGGCTCTTGAGCTATGCTACTATCCCCGGGATTAGTAAAATTCTATATCAAATGAATTTTAGAACAAAAAATAAGTCCAGAATGAACCTGGCGGTTGTTGAACTAGAAGAATATTACAATGATTTTGAAAATGAATTCACTAATTTTTTCAATGAACTAATTCCCTTTTCCAAACAAAAACTTAAAGAAATAAATAAACTATTTGAGAATTAATTTTATAACATCTTTTTACCTTTGAAAGCAATTTAGTACTTGTAAGAATTTTGAAGGAATTAATTTCAATATAGTTAAAATAAATAATTTATACTAAAATATGTAAGTATTTTACTACTTATTGTAAGAAATTTACTAAATTAGCACACTTGCTAACTAATAACTAACACATTAAATATTAAACAGTAAAACTATTGGGGGTTAATTTTACTGGGTTTTTTACGATTTTTTTTGAATATTATAGACTAATTTTATTCAGTAATATTTTGTAAGAAAACCCATTGAATTTTGATATTACCGCATTAACTTCTTGATTGAATATTTCTTTAATCTCCCCTTTTTATTTGCTGATTATCAATAATGGGAAATAAATCTTTTATTAAAGATATTCTTGCTCTAATACCACTTATTTTAAGTGGGGTGCTTGTCATTACCCTTGGATATTTATTATGGAGTAAATTAAACAGAACTCCCGAATTTATCAGCACCCTTAACTCAATTCTAAACACAGCTCTAATAGTTAGTGGAATTCTGGCAGTTGTAATCATGTTTTATCTGGCAACGATAGTCATTAACCTGAGAAACACTCGAAACAGTATTGTATCAGATTTGGATAATGTGACTCAAAAAATGCACAATTTCAGAAATATCATTGATTTGTTATATCGCTCTAAAATGTGGCTGCCGGGTTTAAAACAATACCTCGATGAAGAGTATTCAAATTTAAACTTTTTTGAAGTTAAAGAATTTTACAAAGGGTATTCTAAACTTGCAATAGAATTTCTCCAGGAAAATCATCCTTATCAGGATACAGAAAATCTCTATTTGGAATTTAAAGCACTGCTATTAACTTCGCCTAAAGAAAAAATTATAACTGAAAATATCAGATACCCTCGACACTATGATAAAGCTATTGTTGAAAAATGGTTAGAACACAAATGTGGATCAGGACTTTGGTATTACTTTGGTTATAAATTCGCCACTTATAAAAGTGCATTGGATCTGGAAGCTGTTTATGAGCGTCACCAGGATAAAATTATGACACTGGCACAGTCAATTGATAGCGAAACTTTTGAAGATTCTTCTTTTAATGAAGTTTTTCTTTCAAAACTAGGCGAATATATGAATAAGGATGTAATTCCAAAATTACATCAGTTTCAAACATTTGCTGCACAGAAATTACCAAAAATGGTAAACTACATTTTTATTATTTTTATAACTCTTGTTATTAGTGGTGTCTTATTACCTCTCGTATATCAACTTTTTGAATTACACCCTTTCCTGGCAATAATAAGTGTCTCAATTACAATTGGAATTATCTTTTACATTACTACTTCATTTTATCAGTTTCTGACCAAAGAAATTGAGGTTTAAAAATTCAAAATATTCCCAATTATTTAACAATTCACAACAAGCTGTTTCCTAAAATTTTGATGTGAAATAAGTATCTTTGCCGTTATGACAAAAAATGACGATTTTATCTCTGTTTTAGGTGCACGCGTACACAATCTAAAAAACATTGATGTTCACATTCCAAGAGAAAAACTAGTAGTGATTACAGGACTGTCAGGCAGTGGCAAGTCTTCACTTGCATTTGATACTATCTATGCAGAAGGTCAACGAAGATATATTGAAACATTTTCAGCATATGCCAGACAGTTTTTAGGCGGCCTTGAACGCCCGGATGTTGATAAAATAGATGGTTTATCTCCTGTCATAGCAATTGAACAAAAAACCACCAGTAAAAGTCCCAGATCGACTGTTGGCACAATCACTGAATTATACGACTTTTTAAGGCTACTCTATGCAAGAGCTGCAGATGCCTACAGCTACAATACAGGTGAAAAAATGGTTAGTTACAGTGATGAACAAATTAAATCACTTATTGAAAAAGACTATTCAAATAAAAAAATTACTATACTCGCACCCACAGTTCGTGCCCGTAAAGGACATTATAGAGAGCTCTTTGATCAAATTGCTAAACAAGGCTTTGTTAAAGTAAGAATTGATGGTGAAACCCACGACATCTCAAAAGGAATGAAAGTGGACAGGTATAAAACCCACGATATTGAAATTGTGATTGACAGACTGCAGCTTGATAGTAAAACAACATCAACAAACAGACTAGGTGAAGCCATCAAGACTGCAATGTATCATGGTGATAACATTTTAATGCTATTAGAACATGAAACTCAAGAAGTAAGGTATTTCAGTAGGGCACTAATGTGTCCAAAAACAGGAATTTCTTACCCGCTTCCTGAACCAAATAATTTTTCTTTTAATTCACCAAAAGGCATGTGCCCCAGATGTAATGGATTGGGGCATCTTTATGAAGTGAATATTGACAAAATTATTCCCAATAAAAAACTATCAATACAACAAGGGGCATTGGCTCCACAGGGACCTCAAAAAAATAATTGGATTTTTAAGCAGTTAGAATTAATCGCAATAAAATACAATTTTAAGCTTTCAGAGCCTTTTGAGAAAATTCCAAAGGAGGCCTTGGAAATAATTTTATACGGAGGAAAAGAAAAATTTGAAATAGAAAGTAAGTCTCTCGGAATCACAAGAAGTTACAAAATTGACTTTGAAGGAATTGCTACGTTTCTGCAAAACACCTACAACAATAATGAATCTACCTCACTCAAACGCTGGGCAAAAGAATATATGAATCACATTCAATGTCCAGACTGTGAAGGTAGCCGATTGAAAAAAGAATCTCTATATTTTAAAATAAACAATAAAAACATATCCCAATTGGCAGCAATGGATATTGACGAACTCCAACGCTGGTTTTTAGCACTTCCTAAAAAACTTTCAAAAAATCAATTCAAAATTGCTGAAGAAATTTTAAAAGAAGTTAATTCAAGAATTCAGTTTCTAACAGATGTTGGTTTAAACTATTTATCACTCAACAGAAGTTCAAAATCACTTTCGGGTGGGGAAGCACAACGCATTCGACTTGCAACCCAAATTGGTTCGCAACTTGTGGGTGTTTTATATATTCTTGATGAACCCAGCATTGGCTTACACCAAAGAGATAACGCACGCCTCATTAGCGCGTTGGAACAATTGAGAGATTTGGGAAATTCAATCATCGTTGTTGAACACGATAAAGATATGATTGAAAAAGCAGATCATATCATCGATATAGGACCTGCAGCTGGAAAACACGGCGGGGAAATTATTTCTGAAGGAAATCCGGTTGAAGTAAAAAAACATAAAACGCTTACTGCTGAATATCTCAATAATACCAAACAAATTGAAATTCCTAAAAAAAGAAGAGATGGCAATGACAAAAAAATAGTACTTAAAGGTGCTACAGGAAACAATCTAAAAAACGTAACTCTTGAAATTCCATTAGGTAAAATGGTTGGAATTACAGGTGTTTCTGGCAGTGGAAAATCTACCCTGATAAATGAAACTCTCTACCCAATTTTAAACGCACACTTCTTTAACGGGGTGAAAAAACCGCTTCCTTACAAAAAAATTACAGGCCTTGAACACATAGACAAAGTGATTGATGTTAACCAATCACCAATTGGAAGAACTCCACGTTCTAACCCGGCTACCTATACTGGTGTGTTTTCAGAAATCAGAAATCTTTTTTCGAAAATGCCCGAAGCTATGATAAGAGGTTACAAGCCTGGCCGCTTTAGTTTTAATGTAAAAAGTGGAAGATGTGAAACCTGTCAGGGAGGTGGTTTAAAAGTAATTGAAATGAATTTCCTGCCAGACGTCTATGTTGAATGTGAAACTTGTCAGGGAAAACGTTTCAACAGAGAAACACTTGAAATTAGATACAAAGGAAAATCAATTTATGATGTATTGGAAATGACCATCAATGAGGCTGTGCCGTTTTTTGAACACATTCCTAAAATTTACCGTAAAATAAAAACAATCCAAGATGTTGGTTTAGGATATATTACACTTGGACAGCAATCAACTACCCTTTCTGGAGGTGAAGCTCAACGTGTGAAATTGGCAACAGAACTTTCTAAAAGAGATACCGGAAGCACACTTTACATCCTCGATGAACCCACAACAGGCCTCCATTTTGAAGACATTCGGGTATTGTTGATTGTTTTAAATAAGCTGGTGGAAAAAGGAAATACTGTGATAGTAATTGAACACAATTTAGATGTTATTAAAACTGTTGACCATATTATCGATATAGGACCCGAAGGTGGAAAAAAAGGCGGGAAAATAATCACTTCCGGTACACCGGAAGAAGTTGTCAAGCATAAAAGCAGTTATACTGCCAAATTTTTAAAAAAAGAACTATTTTAGCATTTGACCTTAGGATAAAATCAATTTAACTTGTTATAGTATTATAGACATATGAGAAGAGATAAGCACTCCCGTGAATGGAATGAAGTAAAAACAAATGACTCCTGGGCCATTTTCAAAATAATGGGAGAATTTGTAAACGGTTATGAAAAAATGAGCCGCATTGGCCCCTGTGTTTCAATATTTGGCTCTGCACGTACAAAACCTGACAATAAATATTACAAATTGGCAGAAAAAATTGCCAGAAAAATTACTGAAAGTGGTTATGGTGTAATCACCGGGGGAGGCCCCGGAATTATGGAAGCCGGAAATAAAGGGGCGCACCTCGCAGGAGGAACCTCGGTTGGATTGAATATTGCATTGCCGTTTGAACAACACGACAACCCCTATATTGACAGTGATAAAAGCCTAGATTTTGATTACTTTTTTGTAAGAAAAGTAATGTTTGTGAAATATTCTCAAGGTTTTGTGGTCATGCCGGGAGGTTTTGGGACACTTGATGAACTTTTTGAAGCAATGACACTCATTCAAACCAATAAAATTGATAGTTTTCCAATTATATTAGTCGGCACAGAGTTCTGGTCTGGTCTTCTTGACTGGATAAAAGAAACTCTCTCAGTCAAATTTCAAAATATAAGTCCAGATGATATTGATTTGTTTCATGTAGTTGACACTGAAGATGAAGTCCTACAAATACTTGACAGCTTCTATGGGGAATACAATTTAAGTCCTAACTTTTAAACAATTTTATTCAACCATTATGGCTTTAAATAAATACATTCTTTTTCTCCTTTTAGTTTCTTTCCAGGGAGTTTTTGCTCAAGAAACAATTAAAACAATGTTTTACAACGTGTTTGACTTTCCTTCTGCTCCCCCATCAAACAGACCGGAACTTTTAAAGAATATTTTAAACACTTATCAACCAGATATTTTTATGATTTGTGAGTTGGAAAATGAATTTGGTGCAGACCTGATCTTGAACAATTCACTGAATTCAACTAGTACAACATATTCTCGTGCTCCATATTTTGATAACCAATCGGGAAATGCTGAATTGCAACAACTAATTTTTTATAAATCTGAAAAGTTCACTCTGGCTGCAATTGATATTATTACAACAACGGTAAGAGATATTAATAGGTACAGGTTACTGTTACACACAGATGACCAGTCAACAAATCCTTTGTATTTAGACATTTATGTCACCCACCTGAAATCAAGTACAGGTACATCCAACCAGCAGTTGCGCTTACAAATGGTAACCCAACTAACTAATTATTTAGCTGCAATAGATTCAGACTCTTACGTCATTTTTGCCGGCGATTTAAATGTATATTCGGCTTCTGAACCTGCTTATCAACACCTTTTAGACCCTGACAATTCAATCACTTTTGCTGACCCAATAGATGCACCAGGTTCTTGGAATAACAATGCTTCATTTTCTTACCTACATACCCAAAGCACTCGGTTGAGTAGTTCAGGCTTTGGTGGTGGTGCAGGTGGTGGTCTAGATGATCGATTTGATTTTATTCTTATTTCAGAAAACATGCTTGATAACCCTGAAATGATGTATGTGGAAAACAGCTATAAAGCCTATGGAAATAACAGCAATTGTTTCAATGATAGAATTGACTCACCCGACTGTAATGGAGTTTTTGAACAAAGCTTGCGGGATAACCTATATTTGATGAGTGATCATTTGCCGGTTGTAATGGAGCTTCAAACAGACAGAACATTATCAACCTCAACAATTGCCTTTCTAGAACCAATAACCTTCCCTAAAGGTACTATAACATCAGATGTTTTGGAACTAAAAGTGTCAAATGAAATTAAAAATCAGTTAGATTTTCATATTTACAATGTTTTAGGACAACAAATAAAAACCATTTATAATTCAAACACTCAACAAGTCAATATAGATGTTTCAGGAGTAGCTCCCGGCATCTACTATTTAAAAGTTTCACCCTATAATAAAACCTATAAGTTTATTAAAAGATAATTGAAAAAAAAGATTGTATTTTTAAGTTGTTTACTGTTAGTGTGTGCAGTTAATAGTATGGCACAACACAATCTTTATATTGATGTGCAACTTGAGACCGAGGAACATCTTTTACAGATCAGAC
>NZ_CAXBAN010000119.1:0-7268 GCF_963973675.1 uncultured Planktosalinus sp.
TAATGTAAACCCGGCACACGGGCAACCCGGACACCGATGTGACCTCCCTGTAGGTGCACCACTGGATTAATACATTTGAACATAACAATTTAAGGTGTGAAACTTTTTTTAATGAAAGTTTCACATTTTTTTTATTTTATAATTCACCAGTGAACACTATTTTTACCAAAACTAAAAAACAATGAAAAACCTTTTACTCCTGCCCTTACTTTTCTTATTTCTGGCTTGTAAAACAACCAATTCAAACCAATCAACAAATTCCGAAAGTAACGTTCAAATAAGTGCCGTTGATTATGAAACCACCATCAATGCTGAAGCACTAAAAGAGCACTTATTTATCATTGCTTCAGATGAAATGGAAGGAAGAAAAACCGGTGAACCCGGACAAAAAAAGGCAGCTGAGTATATCAAGCAATTTTACCTTGAAAACAATATAAAGTCTCCCTTAGGCAAAGATGACTTCTTTCAGGAAGTACCCTCAGATTTTTTTAGAGAAGGCAGCGGAATTAAAGATTCTGAAAACATTATCGCTTTTGTAGAAGGCTCAGAAAAGCCTAATGAAGTTGTGATCGTTACTGCACATTATGATCATGTGGGCATCGACAAAGACGGTAATATTTTTAACGGTGCTGACGACGATGGTAGTGGCACTGTTGCTTTAATGCTTATGGCTAAAGCCTTTCAAAAAGCAAAGAATGATGGAAACGGTCCAAAAAGAAGCATTGCTTTTTTACATGTAACCGGTGAAGAAATTGGGCTTGTTGGATCAAGGTTTTATACAGAAAATCCCATATTTCCATTAGAAAACACCATAGCCAATTTAAATATTGATATGATTGGAAGAATTGATCCTAACAAAAAGGAAACTCCTGAATACATTTATTTAATTGGAAGTGATAAACTGAGTCAGGAATTACATCAGGTATCTGAAACCGTAAATAACACATTTGTAAATCTTGAACTGGACTACACATTCAATGCAGATAATGACCCCAATAGATTTTACTACAGGAGCGATCACTACAATTTTGCAAAAAACAATATTCCGGTAATATTTTATTTTAGTGGTGTTCACGAAGACTATCACAAAATTACGGACACAGCTGATAAAATAGAATATAAACTCTACGAAAAAAGAGCCCGGTTGGTCTTCCATACAGCATGGGAGTTGGCTAACAGAAAAGACAGAGTTGCACTTGACATTACCAAATAATTAAATTGTAATGTATGTAAGTAAATCGTATTGTTAAATTTTGGGTATAACACAAGGATATTCCATACTTTTGCACGGCTAAGAAAAAGAAAAAAGATTATCCTGGATGCGTTATAAATTACCGGTCTTTTTAGTTGTATTGATTCAAAACTTTTGTTTTTCTCAATACATTGAAGTTCAGGACACTTTTTCAGCTCAGCAATTGATTGAAAACATATTGATTAACAGCCCTTGTGCCAACGTGTCAAATTTTTCTGCTTCAGGTTGGCAAGAAGAAAGAAGTTATGGCTATTTCAGTAATACATCAGAAGGTTTTCCGTTTCAGGAAGGAATTATTCTCTCAACAGGTAAAGCAGTTTCTGCTGAAGGACCAAACAACAGCCTTCTTAGTGAAGGCAATAATTCCTGGCAAGGAGATGCTGATTTAGAAAATGCTATTGGTGAATCAAACACTGTCAATGCCACTGTATTAGAATTTGACTTTATACCTATTGCAGATAAAATGATATTTGAATATGTCTTTTCATCTGAACAATATTATGGTTACAACAACCCTAATCAATGCAACTATTCAGATGGCTTTGCGTTTCTTTTAAAGGAAGCAAATAGTCAGGAAAATTATGATAACCTTGCGGTTGTTCCCGGCACAAATATTCCTGTAAAAATTACAACAATTAGAGGAGAAGGGACTATCTGCCCGGCAGCAAATCAACAGTTTTTTGACGCTTTTAATAACACAGAGCATCCAACAAATTTCAACGGCCAAACAAGTGTTTTAAGAGCAGAAGCCAATGTAACACCTGGGATTTTATATCACATCAAGCTGGTGATAGCTGACCAGGAAAATTCATTATATGACTCAGCAATTTTTCTTGGTGGGGGAACCTTTGATGTAGAGACCGATATTGGATCAGATAGACTTTTTGCGACCGGAAATCCACTTTGTTTTGGTGAAACCTTAGAACTCGATGCAACGTATGCCGGTAACAACCAATACCAATGGTTTCGTAATGGAACAATTTTACCTAGTGAAACAAACCCCACTTACACCATAACTCAAGACGGATTTTATGAAGTTGAAATTATTTTAGAAAACTCTAATTGTGATATAAAAGGAACCATTTCAGTTGAATATGAAGAACCTATCACACTTCAAAACACAACATTAATTCAATGTGAAGAAGCCAATTCCGGTTATGCGGTTTTTAATCTCTATGATGCTCAAGAGCAAATTATTGATGGAAATAACAATCTGCAGTTAGAAGCTTTTTTCACAAATCAGCAAAATGCTGAAAACAATACGAACTCTATACAAAATCCCACAAGTTTTACAAACACCGCTGTAAATCAAGTGGTCTATGCCAGGGCAGCATTACAAACCGGATGTTCAGCCATTGCCGCCGTTACTTTAAATACAACCACAAGTTTTTTTACACCCTATGAATTGGTGAATTGCTCATTGTCAAACAACCCCACCATTGCTGCGTTTGACCTTACTGATATTTCTATAGACTTGCAAAATGAATATGGACTAAACCTTCAAGTTTCCTTTCATGAAAATCTAAGTCAAGCCCTGGAAGGAACCGGTGAGTTAAATTCACCATTTATAAATACCAATCCGGTGATGCAAACAATATATGCACGTTTAACTGAAAACGGAAATTGCTCTGGTATTGTTCCGGTTTATCTAACGGTAATTCCTTCACCTCAATTCTCTGGTCCCGAAGAAGTAACTTACTGTTTAAACACTTTTCCGGAACCCATCACTCTTGACTCAGGTGTCATTGGAAATGAAAGTGATTTTACTTTTACCTGGAACACCGGAGCTTTTACATCCACAATTGAAGTAAATGAACCGGGAGTTTATGAAGTTGAAGTTAGTTTTACATACAATTATAACGGAACAAATTACACTTGTTCATCAAACAGAACTATAACAGTTTCTGAATCTGAACTGCCAAGCCTGAGCTATGAAATTTCCGGGAACTATGGAGACCAAACCATTACCATTAATGCAGAAGGAAATGGTAATTACCTATATGCATTAAACAATCCAGATGGACCGTTTCAGGAGAGTAATGTCTTTGAAAACCTAAGTGGTGGTATTTATACTGTTTATGTAATAGACCTCAATGGTTGCGGGGTTAAAAGCTTAAAAACATTTGTCGTAGGATTCCCAAACTACTTTACCCCAAACAGCGATGGGATTAATGACTACTGGACAGTAAAAGGAGTGGACCTTAGAAACAACCTGATAAAAGACCTCGTGATTTTTGACCGCTATGGAAAAATTCTTAACTGGATTGATTTCAGTTCGTTTGGTTGGGATGGCACTTATAAAGGGCGACCGCTTCCCTCTTCAGACTATTGGTTTAAGGCTACATTTGAAGATGGCAGTATTTATCGAGGCCATTTTACGTTGAAGCGCTAGTTTTTTATTAATTTTGATACGCCTTTCGGCGAAAGCCTGTTTTATATTCAATTTATAAGTTTCATGAAATTTCAATTGGTATCAGATTTCAAACCCACAGGAGATCAACCTGCCGCAATTAAAGCACTTACTGAAGGTATTGATTCCGGGGAAAAATACCAAACTCTGCTTGGAGTAACAGGGAGCGGAAAAACATTTACAGTAGCAAATGTGGTTGAGAATGTTCAAAAACCAACATTAGTTCTGGCACACAATAAAACCTTAGCGGCTCAACTTTATGCAGAGTTTAAACAGTTTTTTCCAAATAATGCTGTAGAGTATTTTGTATCTTACTATGATTATTACCAGCCGGAGGCATATATCCCAACCAGCGGAACATATATTGAAAAAGACCTTTCAATTAATGAAGAAATCGAAAAACTTCGTTTGAGCACTACTTCCTCCTTGCTTTCCGGCAGACGTGATGTCTTGGTTGTTGCATCGGTGTCGTGTTTGTATGGAATTGGTAACCCTGTTGAATTCCAGAAAAATGTTATTGAACTTAAAAAAAGCATGATTATTTCCAGAACTAAATTGTTGCATCGGTTGGTTCAAAGCCTGTATTCAAGAACAGAAGCAGAATTTTTTCACGGAAATTTCAGAATAAAAGGTGATACTGTAGATATTTTTCCGAGTTATGCAGATGATGCTTTCAGAATTCACTTTTTTGGGGATGAGGTTGAAGAAATTGAGGCCTTTGATGTAAAAACCAATAAAGTAATCGAAAAATATGAGCGGCTCAATATTTATCCCGCCAATATGTTTGTGACCTCACCAGATGTACTTCAGGGAGCCATCAAAGATATTCAGGATGACCTTATAAAGCAAATTGATTATTTTAAAGAAATTGGAAAGCATCTGGAAGCGAAACGCCTTGAAGAACGAACTAATTTTGACCTCGAAATGATCAGAGAATTAGGCTATTGTAGTGGAATTGAAAATTATTCTCGTTACCTTGACGGTAGGAAACCCGGTACAAGACCATTCTGTTTACTTGACTATTTTCCAAATGACTACCTAATGCTGGTAGATGAAAGTCACGTTTCAATTCCGCAAGTAAGTGCAATGTATGGGGGTGATCGCTCAAGAAAGGAAAACCTAGTGGAGTATGGTTTCCGGCTTCCGGCGGCAATGGACAACCGCCCTTTAAAATTTGAAGAATTTGAAGCATTGCAAAATCAGGTTATTTATGTAAGTGCAACTCCCGCTGATTATGAACTTGAAAAGAGTGGAGGGGTTTTTATTGAGCAAATTATCAGACCTACAGGCCTACTTGACCCTCCCATTGAAGTTAGACCTAGTTTAAACCAAATAGATGATTTATTAGAGGAAATACAACTAACTGTTGAAAAAGACGAACGCGTTCTAGTAACTACCTTAACCAAGCGAATGGCTGAAGAGCTCACAAAATACCTTACAAGAATCAATGTAAGGTGTCGCTACATTCACAGTGATGTGGATACCCTTGAGCGGGTTGAAATTATGCAGGATTTAAGACTAGGAATTTTTGATGTTCTAATTGGTGTAAATTTATTAAGAGAAGGGCTTGATTTACCGGAAGTTTCACTCGTTGCAATATTGGATGCCGACAAAGAAGGCTTTTTGAGAAGTGAGCGGTCATTGACCCAAACCGTGGGAAGAGCTGCCAGAAATCTCAATGGAAAAGCGATTATGTATGCAGATAAAATCACGAAAAGTATGCAAGCAACTATTGATTCCACAAATTATAAAAGAGAAAAACAAACAAAATATAATTTAGACAACAACATTACTCCAACCCAAATCAAAAAAAGCCTAGACAATGCTTTAAGTAAACCTAAAGTAAAAGAATACTCGCTTGAAGACATCTTGGTCCATGCAGCTGAAGATTCTAAAAACCAATACAATACAAAACCCCAACTTGAAAAAAAAATAAGAGAAACCAGAAAAGCAATGGAAACTGCATCAAAAGAATTAGATTTTATTCAAGCTGCCAAATTCAGAGATCAGTTAAAATCTTTACAAAAAAGTATGGAAAACCTTTGATAAATTAATTGCTTAACTTCATTGAAAAAATAGAAGTTAAACTTCTATTAAACCCCCTTTTTCATTTGTAAAGTGTTAATTTTGGTTGTAAATTTAGGGTATTAATAAAAAAACAACATAAACTATGAATATTTTAAATTTAGACAAAGAGAAAACCACCATTACTGTCAATCAACTAAACATACTTTTAGCCGACTTCCATATGTATTATCAAAAACTGCGTAATTTCCACTGGAATATTGTTGGAAAAAGCTTTTTTGACCTACACATTAAATTTGAAGAAATGTATGACGACACCAAACTAAAAGTTGATGAAATTGCTGAACGCATCCTAACTTTAAGGTACCAACCTACCAGTAACTTAAGTGAATACTTAAAAATGTCTAATCTTAAAGAATCAAAGGCCAATCTTAGCGATGTGGAAATGATTGATACTTTAATTGAAGACCACACAAAGCTTTTAAAGCAAATGAGAACTGTTATAGATGCCGCTGATAAAGCAAATGATGAAGGTACGATTGATTTAATTGGAGCCTACATTCGTGAGCTTGAAAAAACAACCTGGATGTTAGACGCTTGGAGAATGAAAACATCAGACAAACACCCTAAAGCATAAATAAAACTAACTAATTAAATGATACATGCTTAATAATTTTAATTTTGATACTGCATTAGAAAAAATATTAGATAAACTTTTAGGATGGGGTGAGGCGATTCTTTTAAAAACGCCTAACCTCATCCTCGCTATTTTGACATTTGTAATTTTTTGGTATGTTGGAAAATACAGTTCAAAATTTATCAAAAATGTTCTACTTAAAAAAGTTGGACAAGAATCTATCAAAGCAATAGTTGCAAGAATTTCATTTATTGTTATTGTTTTAGTAGGATTTTTTTCAGCTTTAGCAATATTGGATCTTGATAAAGTTCTTACTTCAGTTCTTGCCGGTGCAGGAGTTGTTGGTTTGGCCATAGGTTTGGCGTTACAAGGAACATTACACAATACTTTTTCAGGGTTTATTTTATCTTTTCTTCCAAATATTAGAATTGGAGACTGGATTATTACAAACGAACATGAAGGAAGAGTTTTGGACATTAATCTTAGGAGTGTTACAATAATTGAAGCCGACAATAATACAGTAGTAATACCCAACTCAAAAATTATAGACACGCCATTTAAAAACTTTTCCAACACAACGCGTTCTAAAATTACAATTGGTTGTGGTGTTGGGTATGAAAGTGATTTGGAGTTTGTGAAAAAAATTACTATAGAAGCAATAGCTTCTTCATTCAAACAAGGTATCAATGAAGAGATTGAATTGTATTTTACTGAATTTGGTGATAGTTCAATTAATTATATTGTTCGCTTTTGGACCGATGTAAAAGGTAGAAAAGAAATTCTTGACGCACAAAGCCTGGGTATTTTAGCAATCAAAAAAGCCTACAATGAAAACAACATTAATATTCCTTTCCCAATCAGAACATTGGATTTTGGAAAAAATAAGTTTCGCTCTGAAACCATTTAATTAAAAAATTTAAAACAAAAATTTAAATCCTAATTTT
>NZ_CAXBAN010000120.1:0-7138 GCF_963973675.1 uncultured Planktosalinus sp.
ACCGTTCCAAAACCATTAATCCCGGTAGCAGGAAAGCCCATTGTTCATCGATTGGTAAAGGATATTGCTAAAGTTTTGAATAGAAAAATTGAAGAAGTGGCCTTTATCATAGCTGAAGATTTTGGAAAAGAAGTGGAAGAAAATCTACTGGATATCGCAAAAACAATGGGAGCCAAAGGCACTATTTACTATCAGGACAAACCTCTAGGTACCGGTCACGCGATTATGTGTGCCAAAAACTCATTGAGCGGCCCTTGTGTGATTGCATATGCAGACACCCTATTCAGAGCTGATTTTCAATTGGATCAAAATGCAGACAGTGTCATTTGGGTCAAAGAAGTAGAAGACCCTTCACAATATGGTGTGGTGAGCTTAAGCGAAAACAACCATATCACCGGACTTGTTGAAAAGCCCCAAGATTTTGTTTCAAATCTGGCAGTGATTGGTATTTATTATTTCAAAGAAGCAGGTGATTTGAAAAACGAATTGCAAAAAGTACTGGATGCCAATTTAACCCATGGTGGCGAGTATCAAATCAATGATGGTATCAAAGCGCTGATGCAGCAGGGAAAAGTTTTCGTTCCCGGAAAAATTGACGAATGGATGGATTGCGGCAACAAAAATGTTACAGTTGAGACAAACACCCGTATGCTCAATCACCTTTCAAATGAAGGAATGCCTCTGATCTCGAGTAAAATCAAAGAGGACAATGCAACCATTATTGAGCCTTGTTATATTGGTGATAATGTAACTTTGAAAAATACTACCATTGGTCCAAATGTTTCACTGGGCGACGGTTGTGTCGTCGAAAATAGCACAATCAAAAATAGCTTGATACAAACCAACAGCACAATTAAAAATGCCAGTTTAGACAATGCAATGATAGGGAATCACGTTATCTTTGATGGAAACTTTACTTCGTTGAGTTTGGGTGATTATTCTGTGATGGAATAAGGATATAACTAAAGATAAAGAATTGAAAAATCGTCTAACTTATATTTTATTATTGATTTTAGGAATGACTTTCATTCCCCAAATAAGTCTTGCCCAAGGAAAAGATGAAGACGTTACAGATGATTTAGGAAATGTGACTGATAAGTTTCAGGAGCATTTTTTTGAAGCACTCAAGCAAAAAGGAATCGAAAACTATGACCGAGCTCTTGAAGCTTTAGAAAAAGCCGCAAAAGAATCTCCTGGTGAAGTAGCCGTCTATTTTGAAATGGCCAAAAATCATGGGTATTTAAAACAATGGGAAAAAGCAGAAACACATTATAACAAAGTGCTTGAGATGGAGCCGGGCAAACCCGAAGCCTTTTCAGGCCTCTATGACGTCTATTACAATACAAATAACTATGAAAAAGCCATTGTTGTTGTTAAAAAACTTATTCCTTTAGACAAGGACTATAAGGAAGACTTGGCCAATCTCTATGAGCGCACTGAGCAGTATGACAAAGCATTACAAATTCTGGAAGAGCTAGATCAGGAATTGGGTAACAGCGACTACAGAAATCAGTTGCGCCAACAGATTTATATGAAAAGCGATAATGCCGGCAGTCAGATTTCAGACCTGGAACAGCGCATTAAGCGTACACCGGTTAATGAACAGGATTTTCTAAACCTAATTTACCTTTACAGCGAGTCAAATGATAAAGAAGCCGCATTTACTACTGCAAAAAAACTCATTCAAGCCTTACCTGATTCAGAACTGGCACACCTTGCATTGTATAAGTTTTATTTAGATGCAAATCGGCCTGATGAGGCCTTTACCTCAATGGAAACTATTTTTAAATCAGATAAAATTGACACTGAAAACAAATTTAAAGTTCTGAATGACTTTCTCCTTTTTGTGAATGAAAACCCTGTGTATGAAGAAAAAATGGAAGAGATGGTGACAGTTTTTTCTCAGGAATCAAAAAACGATCAGGTTTATGAACAATTGGCCGGCTATTATTTAAAAAAAGAAATGCAGGAGGAAGCACTTAAATATTTTGAACTGGGCGTTAAAAACAATCCTGGAAATTACAATTTGATAAAAAACACTTTATTGCTTCAGATTGATTTTAAAAAATTTGAAAAAGCAGAGAAATTAAGCAATCAAAGCTTGGATTTGTTTCCCTCTCAGCCTTTGTTGTATCTACTTAACGGTGTTGCAAACCTTAATCTTGATAATACTTCAAAAGCAAAAACTATGCTGGAGACCGGCCTTGATTATTTAATTGATGATTCTCAAATGGAACGAGATTTTTACCTTCAACTCAGTAAAGTTTATAGTGAACAAGGCAATGCTCAAAAAGCTGAGGAGTTCCAAAATAGAGCAATTAAAATTTCTCAAACTAATTAGAAGTCTTTATGAAATATTCCGGTTATTTAGTTTTAGCGGTCATTGGTTCTCTTTTAGTTTCCTGCAGTGCAGCCAAAAGAACTACCGGAACTTTAGACGAAAAAATAAAAACGGAAAGGTTGGTTGAATTGCATACGAAGAGTGAAGCAAAATTCACTACTCTGGCAACCAGGGTACAAGTAAAATTTGATGACGGAAGTACCTCTCAAAGCATGACGGTAAGTTTAAGAATGGAGAGGGACAAAGCCATTTGGATAAGCGCGTCAATTTTGGGAATAACTATGGCAAAAATGTATATCACACCCCAACATGTTAGTTATTATGAAACCATAGGTAAAACCTATTTTGATGGCGACTTCAGTCTGTTGAGTGATTGGCTTGCTGTAAAAGTGGATTTTTATATGGTACAAAATATCTTGTTGGGAAACAGCGTTTTCAATTTATATGAAAATCAATACACTACATCTGTTACTGACTCAAATTACAGATTAACACCAAAAAGTAACAACCCACTAATGCAACATTTGTTTTTAGTCAACCCCTTAAATTTTAAAATGGCATCACAACAAATAATGCAGCCCGAAGAGCAACGCATCTTAAGGGTCGACTATCTTTCTTATCAACCTGCAGGTAATTATATATTTCCTAAAGAAATAAAAATTGATGCTATTGAAATAAATAACCAGACAAAAATCACTTTAGATTTTAGACAAATTGATCTCAATGCGCGTGTTAGCTTTCCTTTCAACATCCCAAATGGATATGAAGAATTAACAATTGATTAATGAAAAACAGCTCACAAATACTACTGCTTGCTTTACTAATTGTTTTTAACTGCCAATCCTCATTTTCACAGCTTGATAAACAAGCTGAATTAGAGAAAAAAAGGCAGCAATTACAGGAAGAAATCAGGCAAATCAACAACCTTCTTTTTTCAACTAAGAAAAAAGAACAAACGGTTTTAACTGAAGTTGAAAACATAGCCAGCAGAATTCAAGCAAGAGAAAATCTTATAAAAGTAACCAACCAGCAGGCCAACTTGATTACACGGGAAATCAATTCTAACATGAATAAAATTGATCAACTCCGCAAAGAACTTCGGGTAATAAAGGAAGAATATGCAAAACTTATTGACAGGACATATAAAAGTAAATCAGATCAAAGCAGGGTAATGTTTTTGCTTTCTTCTGAAAGCTTTTTACAAGCTTATAAGCGGGTGCAGTATATGCAACAATATGCAAACCATAGAAAAAAACAAGGAGAAGAAATACAGAAAAAAACCACTGAAATTCAAGAACTAAATAAAAACCTATTAGTTCAACAAAAAGAAAAACAGGCACTTATTGAGGAAAACAGAATTGCTAGAAATGAATTGCAACTAGAACGCAAGCAGCAAGAACAACTAATGGCAACCCTTAAGCAAGACGAAAGTAAATATACTAAACAAATTAAAGACCGTCAACGGGAGGCAGCAGTAATTGACAAACAAATTGAAGACCTTATTCGAGCAGCCATAGCAGAATCAAACAGAGCAGCAGGAGGAGATAGAAGAGAAAGAAAAACCACAACCTTTGCTATGACTGCTGAGGCAAAAGCACTAGCAGCAAATTTTACCAGCAACAAAGGGAAACTTCCTTGGCCGGTTGAAAGAGGAGTTGTCGTTACACGATTTGGCACTACACAGCATCCAACGCTTCCTAATGTGAAAACAACCAGTAGTGGTGTTGAAATAGCCACTCAAGAAGGAACAACTGCACGCGCAGCTTTTGATGGTGAAGTTTTAGCGATAAGCATAATCAGGGGCTCTGTTAAGGCTGTTCATATCAGGCATGGTGACTTTATAACTGTTTACCAAAATATAACAGACCTCTATGTAACAAAAGGGGATAAAGTATCTACCAAACAAGCTATAGGAAAAATACACACTAATCCTACAACAGGAAAAACAATTCTTAAGTTTTTAATATTTAAAAACACAAATAAACTCAATCCTGCAGATTGGCTTTACGAAATGTAATTATTCAAAAAGCGCTTTTAGTTCCGTGGCCTCTTTGGGTTTCATTTTGCCAGCAAGCACCAAGCTGAGTTGTTTTCGGCGCAAAGCAGCTGCAAAACGTTCTTTTTCTAAGTCACTTTCAGCAACCAGTTCGGGAACTTGAACGGGAATTCCCATTTCATCTACAGCAACAAAAGTGTAGATTGCTTCATTGGCTTTGGATTTGATACCGCTTTCACGATCTTCAATCCAAACATCCATATAGACCTCCATGGAAGTTTTAAATGCTCTTGAAACCTTGGCTTCTATAGTAACAACGCTTCCCACTGGAATCATTTTATTAAAAGCTACGTGATTTACTGAAGCTGTTACGACAATTCTTCTTGAGTGCCTTCTTGCGGTAATACTTGCTGCGCGATCCATGCGGGCTAGTAATTCGCCACCAAACATATTGCCAATTGGATTGGTTTCGCTTGGCAAAACAATGTCTGTTAAAACAGTTAGGGTTTCTTTGGCAGTTTTTGACGTCATAAACTTTTTTTTGCAAAGATAATCCTTTTGAAATTCGAGTATCTAAAAACCGGAAAAAATATGTTGTGTAGAGAATTAGTTTAGCTCTTGGACAAGCAGCCAAGCATCTATGTTTTCGGTTTGCTTTACAGACCTAAGAGTAGAAAGGGCTTCTTCTTTTGTAGTGAAACTATTGTATACCACTTGGTGTAGACCATAATTATTAATTCCGATAAACCTTGAAGGGAATCCTTTTTCTTTTAACTCTTCAACTTTTGCCATTGCATTTTCTTCAACCCTGAAGGCACCTGCAACAATATGATACTTTCCCAGTGGTTTTTTAATAGTTACATTTAAGGAGGGCAAGGGCGAATTGACAACAAAAGTAGCTTGTTGTATTTGGTTTTCAACCAGTGAATTGGCTTTTTGCTTTTCAACTAAATTATGCTCCTCAACAGCATTATTATAAACAAAAAGACCGCTCATGCCGGTTAACCCAATTGCCAATAAACCTATAGCAGCATATTTTAATAATGGAATTGCCCTCTTTTCCCTATTAAACAATGACTCTGCCTTTTCTGTATTTATGACCTTACTTTCCCTGAAAACCTTAGAAGAAGCAAAGGAGGTTAATCCAAAAGACTCTATTAGAAAATTTGAGTTTGCGTCCTGATGAAAAACCACATAGTGATTTATATCGGTTTTTAATTCACCAATATTTTTAAATGAGACGGTTTTACCTAACTCTAGGCTTTTTTTTAATATTTTGATTTCAGCTCTTATTTTTGAAAGAGCTTCTTCATAAGAACTATTTTCAACACGCGCTATATGATTTGCAAGCAATCCATCATTTGTTTGCAAATGGCTGTTGAATGAAAGACTTTTTCCGGGGGGGTAAAAGGTATTAGTTTCAAAATCAATCTTTGCTGATTTGCTTTGAGTTAAAAAAGCACCCAAACCCGGAAGTATGACGCATTCATACCTGTAAAGTAAATCGCTTATGTAACTTGATAGTTCCATTGAAAACAAATTTACTATTTTTTTTGAGTTTCAAAATAATGCAACCCATAAGTTTTTAACAATTCTTTATTATCTTGTAAAGCAATTATTTATAATTTTTTAAAAAGTGACAAAAGAAGAATTGTTTTACACCTTGGTCTTACAAAAAGTGCCAAACCTTGGGGATGCTTCTGCCAAAAAGTTAATTCAAAAAGCAGGAAGCCCAAAGGCTGTTTTTACAGAAAAAAAAGCCACTCTTATGAAGATTGATGGTATTGGTTCATTTAAATTAAAGGACCTTTATTCTAAAGACTATTACGTATTGGCAGAAGACGAATTAAAGTTTATTGAATCCAATGAAATTAAAACCACTTATTTCAAAGAGGACCATTATCCAGAAAAACTAAAACACTGTTTGGATGGCCCCATTTTATTTTTCCAACGGGGCAACATAAACCTTAACAAAAAAAGAATTATCAGCGTCGTAGGAACCCGAAAAGTCACCTCTTATGGAGTTAGGTTATGTGAAGAATTAATCGAGGAACTAACCCCTTTGGACCCGGTAATTATTTCTGGCTTTGCGTATGGTGTAGATATTTCAGCACACAAAGCGGCGCTAAAAAATAACCTGCAAACAATTGGCTGCCTTGCTCACGGTTTGAATCAAATATATCCTAAAACACATCATAAATATATTAAAGATGTTGAATACAATGGAGGTTTTATCACTGAATTTTGGAGCAGTGATGTTTTTGATAGAAATAACTTTTTAAAAAGGAACCGCATCATAGCTGGTATTTCTGAAGCGACCATAGTTATAGAGTCTGCTGAAAAAGGAGGAAGCCTTGTTACGGCCAATATAGCAAACTCCTATAATAGAGATGTTTTTGCAGTGCCCGGAAGAATATCTGACACCCAAAGTCAGGGATGCAACAATCTAATAAAAACACAGCGCGCCCACCTGTTAACTTCTGCGGCAGATTTGATTTATATACTCAATTGGAATTTGGGTAAAGAAAAACCTAAAACCATTCAAAAACAGCTTTTTGTAGAATTGGAGGAAGAGGAGCAAAAAATTTACAATTATTTAAAAGCCCAAAATAAAGCACATATAGATACTATTGCTATTAATTGCAGTATGCCTGTTTTTAAGATAACCACAGAGCTTTTAAAGCTTGAGTTGAAGGGTGTCGTCAGACCTTTGCCTGGCAAAATATTTGAAATATGTTAAAAAAATTAAGAATTATGTGGAATATTTATTACATTTACTCTTATTAACTAAACAATATAAC
>NZ_CAXBAN010000121.1:0-7118 GCF_963973675.1 uncultured Planktosalinus sp.
GGAGGTGCCAATGACAGAGATGAAGTGCTTTTAAAAACGGTTCCTAACAGTGAATGGACTTATGGAGAACGTTTACCGAGAGCCTTGGTGACCGCTACTTTACCTGAACTACAAGCTGCTTTAAACTTAGGTAATGATGACTTCACCGGCGGCGACCGATTTATCATCAGAGTAGAGCTTGTTTTTAAAGACGGTAGAAGATTTAGCGACTACAACTCATCAGCAACAGTTTTAGGAAACTTGTTTTTTGCATCTCCTTTTGTTTACAACGCTAGTGTAACTTGTGTTGTTCCTGAAGAAAGTTTTCTAGGAAGTTATACTGTTACTGCTGCAGGTCCAGGAGTTAATGGCCTACAGGTATGGGAAGTTGGAACTGAAGTAACTTTAGTAGCTGAAGGTGGTCCAACAAGACGCTCATTTGATATTGTACACATTCCTTCTGCAGGAGTTGGACAACCAGCCACGACATTTGCCTTTGATTTAGTTTGTGGCAATGTAAATATTGTTACAAATCAATCTACAGGTCTTCAATGTACTTCAGGTCTTTTTTACGGACCAGCTCCTAGTGGGAACACTGGTAGTTATAATGCCGGTGATGACTCAATTATTACTTTTATTTTCACAGATAATTCCGGAGGAGACTGTGATGAAGCACCACAGAATGTGACTGCGACGCTTACTAAAAATTAATAAATATTTATTTATATCTAAAAAACATCCGCCATTGGCGGGTGTTTTTTTTTATACCTTTGTTATATGCAAAAGGATACTCAAATTATAGGAATCAGAACCATTATTGAAGCCATCAAAGCAGGCTCAACAATTGACAAAGTATTTATTCAAAAAAATACACAAGGAGAATTAATGAGCAGTTTATTAAAGTTGTTAAAACAGCATTCAATTAATTTCTCGTATGTGCCAGTTGAAAAAATAAACAAACTATCGCAAGGCAATCACCAGGGTGCTGTTGCAACAGTATCCCCTATTTCATTTGTACCACTTGAACGTCTTGTGGAAGAAGTACTGTCAAAAAATGAAAATCCCTTGTTTTTAGTTCTTGATCAAATATCAGACACGGGAAATTTTGGTGCCATTATCAGAACCGCTTCCTGCACAGGAGTAGATGGAATCATTATTCAGAAACACGGTGCAGCTCCGGTCAATGCTACCACTGTTAAAACCTCTGCTGGAGCAGTTTTCAAAATCCCAATTTGTAAAGTAGACCACATTAAAGATGCAGTTTTTTATTTGCAGGCAAGCGGTATAAAATCTTTTGCTGCCAGCGAAAAATCAACAAAAACAATCTATGAAACCGACTTTAAAACAGGGTTAGCCCTCATTATGGGTTCTGAAGAAAAAGGTGTCAATCCATCTGTATTAAAACTCGTAGATGCTATTGTAAAACTTCCAGTTTATGGAGAAATAGAATCATTGAATGTATCTGTAGCTTGTGGAGCTATTCTCTATGAAGTTGTAAGGCAACGTCTTTAATTTATTCTTTCTTTTTAAAAGTATACCGAATAGTGATTTTTGGCTTAGAGTGCTTTTTTTCTTTATTTTCATCAGCCTCAATTGAATCTTCTTCTATTGGTCTCCCAACAAAGTTTCCGTGTTCATCAAATTGTTTCATAAACTCGTCATCCTCTTCTGAATAATCATCTTGTTCCCATTTGTAAATTTTTGGTTTTTTAATTTTTGATTTAAATAAAAAAGAAAATAAAAACCCAACAAATAGACCGGAAAGATGACCTTCCCATGAAACTCCCTTTTCTATTGGAAAAACATACCACAACAATCCACCATATAAAAAAACGATAATTAACGATAAGGCTATCAGTCTGTAATAAGAAGAAAACACCCCTTTAAAAAATAAAAAGGAAACAAGCATATATACAACACCACTGGCACCTATGTGGTTTGCAGGTCTTCCAATTATCCAGGTAAACAATCCAGTTAATAACAATCCATAGAACAACACACGCCAGCTGTCTTTTCTATAAAAATAAAACAAAGCAGTTGACAAAACCAATAAGGGAATACTGTTATTGAACAGGTGTTTAAGACTGCCATGTATAAATGGGCTGAAAAGAATGCCGCGTAAACCCTCAACAGTTCTTGGATACACACCATATTCGTTAAAAATCACATGAAAACGAATTTCAAACCAATAAACTAGCCAAATGATCAAAACAAATAAAATAGGATACCCAATAGTAGCCGGAGTAAAAGTAAAAGGATTATCTGTGTTTTTCATAAATACACGTGAAGGCGGGTATCTAAGTAATAACACCCGCTATTATCACCATAACTATAAACCCAAAAACTCTGCCGTAATAATTGTACTGAAAATGTGACAGTCTAATTTTAAAACCCATTTAAAAGGAGAAGGAAATGAAAATTATAACCTCAAACATTTCCACACCATTCTCATTGTAAAATTTAAAAAAACAATAACTTTACCCAATGAGCACTCCACTTGCAGAACGCATTAGACCTAAAACATTAGACGACTACATTAGTCAGCGTCACCTTGTGGGTGAAACCGGCGTTCTTACTTCGCAGATAAAACAAGGCATTGTTCCTTCAATGATTTTCTGGGGTCCTCCAGGAACCGGAAAAACCACTTTGGCAAACATCATTGCCCTTGAAAGCGGCAGGCCATTTCACACCCTTAGTGCCATAAGCAGCGGCGTTAAAGATGTTCGAGAAGTCATTGAAAAAGCAAAAAAAGGCGACGGACTTTTCACCACAAAAAACCCGATACTTTTTATTGACGAAATTCATCGTTTTAGCAAATCACAACAGGACTCATTACTGGGAGCCGTCGAAAAAGGATGGATTACATTAATAGGTGCCACAACAGAAAATCCAAGTTTTGAAGTCATAGCAGCACTATTGTCTCGTTGTCAGGTTTATGTATTGAAACCTTTTGAAAAAAGTGATTTGGAAGCCCTTTTAAAGCGTGCTATTGAAAAAGATGAACACTTGCTCCAAAAAAACATAAAACTTCAGGAAACCGAAGCCCTTTTAAGGCTTTCAGGTGGTGTTGCTCAACATGTTTGAACTTGTCATCCAGTCAGAGCCCGAAAACAAAATTACCATTACCAACGATATGGTGATGCAGAAAGTACAACAGAAAACCGTGCGTTATGACAAAACGGGTGAACAACATTACGATATTATTTCGGCCTTTATAAAGTCCATTCGCGGCAGCGATCCCAACGCAGCGGTTTACTGGCTCGCCAGAATGATTGCAGGTGGTGAGGACGTGAAGTTTATTGCCCGTAGATTGCTTATCTTAGCTTCTGAAGATATCGGGAATGCCAATCCCACGGCTTTGGTAATTGCAAACAACACCTTTCAGGCGGTGACAACTATTGGCTACCCGGAATCCCGCATTATTTTAAGCCAGTGCGCCATCTACCTAGCCAACTCGCCCAAAAGCAATGCAAGTTACAAAGCAATTGATGATGCTTTGGCAACTGTTCAGAAAACAGGTGATCTGGAAGTGCCACTTTCTATAAGAAATGCGCCCACAAAACTAATGAAAGAACTGGGCTATGGCGACAACTATCAATATGCACATAATTATGAAGGCAATTTTGTTCCTCATGAGTTTCTACCCGAAGAAATCTCAGGCAAAGCCTTTTATAAACCCGGAAATAATGCAAAGGAAAATGTATATCGCAATTATTTGAAGTCACTTTGGAAAGAAAAATATAAATATTAATTATAATTTCTGCGTAAATCTGTGGTAGCTGCCGGAGTTTAAGAAGATATATCACAAAATTACGCAAAAAAGACACAGAGATTCACAGAGAAAAAATAAAAGAGATGAAAGGTAAATTAGTAAAAGACAAAGCAACACCCAGAGGAAAATATCCTCACGTTAAACGAGTGGGTGATTTTATATTTGTTTCAGGAACGAGTTCACGAAAGGCAGACAACACCTTTGCCGGTGTGGAACAAGTAGATGAAATGGGAAGTATGAAGCTTGATATCGAGGCACAAACACGTGCCGTTATCGAAAACATTCGCGACTTTCTTGCAGAAGAAGGTGCCGATCTGGAAGATGTGGTCGATGTAACCAGTTTTTTGGTGAATATGAATGACTTTGCAGGCTACAATAAAGCCTACGCTGAATATTTTACTACAGATGGTCCAACCCGAACTACAGTAGCTGTTCATCAACTACCACATCCTCATTTACTGGTGGAAATTAAAGTAATGGCATATAAACCGAGATAGCTTCAAATTCAAAGTTATGAATGAAATAAAAAACTTCATCAACGGCAATTTCCAAAAACCAAAATCAGGAGAATGGATTGACAATTATGATCCCTCTTGTGGCGAGGTATATGGGAAAATACCTAATTCTTCAAAAGCAGATGTGGAGGAGGCTGTAAACGCTTCCTCGAAAGCATTTCCTTCTTGGTCAAATACCACGGTAGAAGAACGCAGTAAAATTTTACTCAAAATCGCAGACGGTATTGAAGACAAACTCCAATTCCTCGCTGAATCCGAATCCAAAGACAATGGAAAACCCGTTTCACTCGCAATAGCTGTTGATATCCCACGGGCAGCAAGCAACTTTCGTTTCTTTGGACACGCCATTACTCAATTTGCCAGTGAAGCTCACGAGAGTGTTGGTCATAATGCAGTGAACTTTACCCTAAGAAAATCTTTAGGAATTGTGGGTTGTATTTCACCCTGGAACCTCCCACTCTATTTGTTTACCTGGAAAATTGCTCCGGCACTAGCTGCAGGAAACTGCGTGGTTGCCAAACCCAGCGAAGTTACTCCAATGACAGCCTATTTACTTGGCGAAATTTGTAATGATGCTGGTTTACCAAAAGGTGTTTTAAACATTGTTCACGGCTTGGGTCAAACCACAGGACAAGCAATCGTGGAACATCCAAAAATCAAGGCAATTTCATTTACGGGAGGAACGACAACCGGTGAGCGCATCGCCCGAACAGCTGCACCGATGTTTAAAAAATTATCACTCGAACTGGGCGGGAAAAACCCTAACCTCATATTTGCCGATTGCGACTATGACAAAATGCTGGATACTACTGTTCGTTCATCTTTTGCCAATCAAGGTCAAATTTGTTTATGTGGTTCGCGCATATTTGTGGAGGAACCCATCTATGAAAAATTCAAAAGTGATTTTGTTTCTCGTGTAAAAGCCTTAAAAGTCGGGCATCCTTCTAAAAAAGACAGTAAGTTGGGTGCTTTGGTTTCCAAACCACATCTTGAAAAAGTGCTTTCTTATATAAACGATGCACCGACGCAAGGAGCAAATATACTTTGTGGTGGAAATAAAGTCACTGTTCCAGGTTTTGAAAATGGCTTTTATTTGGAACCTACGGTAATCGAAGTAAATAGCAACCAATGCAAACTCAATCAGGAAGAAATCTTTGGACCGGTGGTCACAATAATGCCCTTCAAAACCGATGAGGAAGCATTATCAATGGCAAATGACGTACGTTATGGCTTGTCAGCAACTTTATGGACCAATAACCTCAACCGTACAATGCGTTTCAGTAATGAATTGCAAACCGGAATTGTCTGGGTAAATACCTGGATGATGCGTGATTTAAGAACGCCTTTCGGCGGAATGAAAGACAGTGGTGTGGGCCGTGAAGGGGGTTGGGATGCACTGCGGTTTTTTACAGAACCCAAAAATATATGTATTCAATACCAATAATGGTATTTCCCTTTAAAATCGTAAATTTGAAGTTGAAACAACTTTTGGCACAGATAAAAAATGACAAAAAAACTAAGAATAAACGGCCATTCTCACCTGCTACCCTATCCTGAGGAGATTCCTCAGTTTATGAAAGACAAAGGTATTTTTTGGGTTGATAAAGACCGAAAGTTTATGCTTCAAAAAAACTGGAGCCGCCCGGTAACAGATTCCAGTTTTTTCCTCAATGAAAAACTAGAGTGGATGGAGCGCAATAAAATTGATCACGCTGTGGTTTTAAACCTCTCCCAATTGTATGGCAACGGGCTTCGAGTTGAAGAAATGAAACAAGCTTTGCGATTTCAAAACGACTTTAATGCACGCATCCAACAAGAAAACCCATCAAAATTTACAACGGGCTTTGTGGTTCATCCCGGACTTTTAAAAGGAGCTATGTGGGAAGTGGAACGCTGCGTTGAAGAATTGGGCATGCAGTTATTGTGTCTTCCCACCCATTATATGGATACCATTGGTACTTGGCGTTGCATTTTTGATGAAGAAAACGAAGAACTCTTTGAACTTGTAAGCAAATACAATCTGGCTGTTGAAATTCACCCTTATGATGGTGAAAAATTTATACTCCTTGAAAATACATCCTGGCGTTTTCATCTCATTTGGATGCTGGCACAATGTGCGGACGCTTATCATTTTCTTACCTTAAATGGATATCAAGATAAATATCCCGGAATGCGCACGTGTTTTGCTCACGGAGGGCAGTTAGCCCAAATTAATTTAGGACGTCGCATTCAAGGGTTTGATGGTCGCCCAGATCTATTTGAAGGCAAGCATCACCCCAGAAAAGCGGTGGCTCATAAAAATATATTCTTTGACACTTTGGTTCACGATACCGGTTCACTGGGCTTATTGGTTAAAAACCAAACCTCAAAACAAGTCATTATGGGTCTTGATGACCCCTACCCTCTTGGAGAAATGGAAAGTGAACAACAATCTTCCTACCCCGGTAAAATTCTCGATTTAGCAAAAGAACAAAATATTTTAACAGATAGTGAATGTGATGCTATATGGAGTGATAATGTGATTCAATGGCTCTGTGGAGACGACAAAGAAGCTAAACAAAAATTAATAAGTAGAATTAACGGATAATGGATTTTATTTCTGAAGAACTTGACAACTATGTAATTGAACATACTCAATCTGAACCTGAACTATTACAAGAATTAAATCGGGAAACTCAGGCAAAAGTACTACAGCCCCGTATGTTGAGCGGTCATTACCAAGGAAGGGTATTAAGTATGATTTCTAAGATCCTAAACCCAAAAACTATTCTTGAAGTAGGCACCTATACAGGCTACTCTGCATTGTGTATGATGGAAGGCATCCAAAGTGGAGGTGTTCTTCACACGATTGA
>NZ_CAXBAN010000122.1:0-7085 GCF_963973675.1 uncultured Planktosalinus sp.
ATTGATAATGATGGCTATCCTGATATTGTAGGTTTAGTAGGACCTTAAGTTTTACCGTTTTACAACCTTATACACACTCCTGCCAAAACCTGTTTCTATTACAACTGTATAAAAACCAGACTTTAATACAGAGACATCAATCTTTTTTTGATTGCCTGTAATTTCCAGTACCTTAATGCCTTCAACTGTATAAAAAAGCACCCTGTCAATGGGCTCTTCAAAAGCAATGTTTAAATACTGTGTTATAGGATTGGGATACAATACTGCTAGCTGATTTTGCATTTCTGAAATATTCAAAATTGTTAAGTTTTCAAACCACATTATTTCATTATCTGGAGATGTTGTTAAAATTATATCCAGATCACCATCAATATCAATATCATTCAAATTAACAATACCTGATTTAAAAAAATCAGAATCTATGATCTCTGCTTCATCAAAACTACCTGCATTATCGATATTTTTAATCCAAATTATATAATTATTTACAGGAAACACATGGGCTACTAAACCTACAATATCAGGATAGCCATCATTATCAATATCACCCACCTTGAGGTCTGTAATGCCTGCTGTTGAAAATTCAGTTTGATATAATATTTCATAAGGGCTAAAATTACCTACACCATCGTTTTTTCGCCACCCAATATTATCTGGATTTGATGTGCTTCCGAATGTTTTTTGAGAAACAATATCCAAATGCCCATCACCATCCATATCAACCAACTCAAATGAACTTTCATAGAGTCCATTAAACTCGATTATATGATGCTCCCATTGTTGGCCAGCTCCATCAACATTTTCAAACCAAGTCATCCAATTTGTACTAACCATGTTAGATACAATATCCAAATCACCATCTCCATCGATGTCCCCCACCCGTTGAGAGCGTGCTTGTGAAGGATTGGCATCAACCGTATGCAATTGCCAATTCAAGCCCTGTCCATTAATATTTTCTGCCCAATAAAAACCTACTCCATTGGTAACCCCTATCACGATATCCATATCGCCATCTTGGTCTAAATCTACAGGTAATGCATTTCTACAACTTTCCAAACTACTGGCGACTATTATTTTATCTCCAAAATTGCCGAAGCCATCATTAGGATACCAAGCAACATAATCTAAATCAAAATAAGAGACAACAATATCATTTATCCCATTTTCATTCATATCAACAATTTCAACACTGTATGATTGAAGTTGGTCCATCTCAATAGGTATGGCCTCACTAAAGGCGCCTTGTCCATCTATGTTATTATACCAAGCAACTAAATTGACACTCCCTAAGATTAGATCGGGATTTTCATCTCCATTTAAGTCACCTAAATCAATGTCTCTAATTATGATTCCTGAGTCTATAAGTTGTCTGGGTCCATACAATTGTGCAAAAAGTGAATAACACAAAAGTAAACCTATGAGACAAAAAAAATGTTTCATACCTGGTTTTTATTGGTTTTCTTTAATAATGACATCTTGCTGAATAGCTCCATCTCCATAAACTTTTTCAATCACATACAAGCCGGGGTCAAGATTTTCTATCAGTTGGGGATTGTTTATGGCTGTTGAATCCTTTGGGGTTACTGTAATATTGGCATTAAATACATTATCATTAAACTTTATCACATCTCCACCAATGGGAGCCATTTTCCAATTATTGAAACAAGCTTGTGGTTGATTGTTGTCCAACGAATTGTTAAGTTCATGTATTAATATCGCCGAGTGGTTAGGGTGAAAAATTGTGTTGTAATCACTTTCTGTATTTTGGACTACTTTTATGATGTTATTTGCGTTATAAGGAAATGATGTATTATAAGGAGCCGGTTCTGGAAATTGACCACTACATTCTATAAAAGTATAAGAAAACCCAGGTTGAAAATAAGCAATTTGATTGATCTCATTAGGATCTAAAGGACCTGAAATATAATAATCACCTTTGTATGGCTCATAAAGCGAGGCATAATCAGTTGCAATAGCATCAAAAAGCTCATCACCGCAGGATGTTGAGAAGCCTTCGTGAATACGTATCATCTGTCCAATTGTAAAATTTGATTGACAGTCAGAAGGTGCATAACTCATAATATTAGCAATGTCTGTAGCATCAAAATTGTATGGGGTTCCGTCACAGTCAGTGCCATTTGTATTAATATATACACAATTTTCAATGTATTTAAAGGGGGTCCAATAAAAATCTGCTATGCTAGTAGCTTCTGCTAATGTGTAACCTTGAGCAATATGTTCTAAAATAATTTCCCAATAGTGTTCAATAGTAAAATCAGGTATTGCTTTGGTATCAACAACTCTATCACCGTGAGTAATCGCATTAAAATTAGGGTCTAAGGGGTCGCGAGTTACTTTTTCGCAGTCAGCAAAAAATTCACCAACAGGGCCAAAGAAAGATTCATGTGTGTGAAGTAAACCAAATGCATGACCTATTTCGTGGTGAATTGTAAATCTATTATTCCATCTAAAAACACCTCTGCTAACTAAAAGTTGATTGGTAAAAAAAGTTCTAGCCATACCACCTTTAATTTTTGCACTTACATATATATTGATTGCATTATTATTAATAACGTTTACAGATTGATTGTGTAAAAAATCTAATGTATTGAATACTTGAGGTCTTGATGCCTCTAGGTATAAATCATTATCATTAATAGAATTTATGCCTTTGTATTTAAAAAAAATTCTATATGGGTTAAAAACTAAGTTTAAATGAGCTATAACATCTAACGACTCTTTCTCAAAATCCCAGTTTGGAAAATCATCTTCTGGGTCAACGGTACCATCACTTTTCAAAAACTCCCAAAAATTTACATTGATAACCACAGGTTCAAAAGAATTTAGGGTAGCCTGGTCCGTAGCTCCTGAAAACTGCCCATCACAAAGAAAAGTAGGGCTATTAAATTCCAAACCGCAGTCTATTGACTCAAATTGAGAAAAGAGTTTTGGTGTATTGATAAAAAAAGTGAAAAGCATTAAAATTAGAAAATACTTGCTACAAGATTTAGCAAGATACCGTGTGTGTGTGTGTGTGTAAAACACACTTTAAAATTGGTTTTCATAATAAATGGTTTAAAGTTTGACTTACTAAATGTATGAAAAAAAAACCTAATAGATATTGATATTTTATTATGCTATAAATTTAAAGTAGTCTAACAATGCCTTATCATTGAATTCTCTTGGTGTAAATATTTCTAAAAGTTGAGGACGCTTTGAGTGCTCAAAAAACAGTGATAGTTGCTGTTTTAATTCTTGCTCGTTATTAACTGAAGCATATCCAATTTGGTGCATTTCACAAAGTTTTTTTGCAGTGAGGTTGTGAACGGTTTCAAAATAAGTGTCAAAATTAGGAGTGCTTTTTTCCCCTGGAAGAATTCTGAAAATTCCACCACCCTGATTGTTGATTAGAATAATCCTGAAATTTGCCGGGATATAATTGTTCCACAACGCATTGGAGTCATAAAAAAAGCTAAGATCACCAGTTATAAGAGTGACTGCTTCATTTGAAGCAACCGAAAATCCAATCGCAGTTGAATTACTGCCATCAATTCCACTGGTTCCACGGTTGCAATATACACTAATGGAGGGGTCTAAAGTAAAAAGCTGAGCATATCTTATTGCTGAACTATTACCAATTTGTAAAACACTTTGCGTTGGCAGTGCATTAAAAAGTTCGTTAAAAACTTTTAAATCACTAAATTCAACAGAATTTAAATATTCATCGTGTTTTAATTTTCTGTATTTCTTCTTGAGGAGCCACGTTTTCTGAAAATCTGATTTTTTTAATTTTGTATGCTCATAAAGTTTTGTGAAAAAATCATTGGGTGTTTGTTTGATGTGTTTTGACAATGTAAAAAAAGTATCATAAGCCTTTTTCTCATCAATATGCCAATGATGCTTAGCCGAATAATTTCTTAAAAATGCTTTCACTTTTTTTGATACAACCATTCCTCCTATTGTTATTAACAGGTCAGGTTGTAGTGCCTTAAATTCTTCATCAGAAAAAGGTGCAATCAGTTGATCTATCGAACAAATAAAATAATCATGGTGTAAATTTGAAGTCGTTTCTGTAATAACCAATACGCTGGGATCTTGGGCCCAAGTTAGAAGCACCTCTTTATTTAAAGTGCCTGGTTTTAAAACACCTACCAGTATTAGTTTTCGTTTAGATGCATTCCAACGTGCAACATCATCATTATTAACTTCATTCTTAGTATTTTTTTTAGTACTTAAGGGTACATTTTGGGGTTTTACTGTAAGCTGAGTTGTTTTTCCATAAAGGGGTTCTTCAAAAGGGGCATTGATGTGAACAGGACCTTTAAGCTCTATTGATGAGTTTATAGCTGCATTGAGCTGAATTTCATTTTCTTTTTGAAAAGTTTCTTCAATTTTCAGATTTGCAGAATATAAAATATGGTTTTGAAAAACATTTTCCTGTCGAATGGTTTGACCGTCTCCAATATCAATAAAATGAGGAGGTCGGTCTGCAGAAATAATTATTAATGGAATATCGCTGTAATAAGCTTCAGCTATCGCAGGATAAAAGTTTAATACTGCAGAACCAGAAGTACAAACCACCGCTGCTGGATGACCGGTTTGCTGTGATATACCCATTGCAAAAAAAGCTGCAACACGTTCATCAACGATACTGTAAACTTTAAAATAGGGGTTTTCAGTAAAACCAATAGCTAAAGGAGCATTTCTGGAGCCGGGACAGATAACAATATGTTGAATATCTTTGTCTTCACAAAGTTGAACAATGGTCTGTGCTAAAGGAATGTTTGAATAATTCATTTATCTAACAAAGGTATCAAACTATACCAGCATTAAAATAGAAATTAAGATAAAATTTGCAACATAGTTTCTGCTTTGTGAACTGTTTCATTCCATTCAGCCTCGGGGTTTGAATCTTTTGTAATTCCTCCTCCAACATATAGTGTGGCAATATCTTTATTGATTTTCATACACCTAAGATTTACAAACAAATCGGCAAAGGAGCTATGAGTTTTTTCCTTATCGGTAAAAGTAGCATCGTAGTAGTTCAGTTCACCTAAAAATCCGGTGTAAAACTCTCTGTCATAAAATTCATTTTCAATTATAAACTGCTTGGCATCTTCTTTGGGCAAACCACAAACAGCTGGTGTTGGGTGCAGTTTTTTAATTAAACAAGGAATGTCACATAATCGGGTATTGATAGTACCACCTACTTCGGTTTTAATATGCATAATATTTCCTGCTTTGATCGTCGTGGGTTTTGAAATCATTAAAATAGGCACTACTTTTTCAAGAGCTTTTTCTAAAAAACTTGTCACCATCATTTGTTCTTCCTTTTCTTTTTCAGACCACATAGCCTTACCATCTACTTGTTCCTTTAGTGTGCCCGCTAAAGACATCGTTCTAAAAGTTTTATTTTCTAAAGAAAAAAGAGACTCGGGTGAAGCACCCATCCATAAACCTACAGAAGGATGGTACCAACAATAAACAAATGCTGAAGGATAACTGTATAAAAGTTGCTCAAACATAGTTAACAATTCTTTTCCTGAAGTAAGTTGTTGAATTTTCACTTCTTCCTTTCTGGATAGAACTACTTTTTTAAGAACGTTTTTTTCTACCTTTTCAATGCCCTTCGAAACTAATTTTAGATGGTCAGATTTTAAAAGTTCATTTTCAGGGGTGAGCTCAGAAACCTTAGGCTCAGGAACTGTAGCACTCTTTACAGGATAAGAAACAGAAATTAAATCTGACTTATCAATCGGGAATAATAAAGCATTAAGTTCAGTATCAAAAGGAGCAAAGACAAAACCGCTTTCTTTATAACCCGAGGTTATATGAAGTTTATCGTCCTGCTGTAACACCCCTCTAATTACATTTTTATTTGGTTTTCTATAAATTACAAAAGGCAATTCATCGGCATATTGCTTTTGAATCACAGTATATAAACTGTCTAAGTCCATAAAAGTTAAGATTTTTTGGCGGGGATGGTTATTGTCATTAATTTGATTAAAGATACTAATTCTTTATTGGAATTTAAAATTTTGATTTGCCAAAGCTGAGTGGTTCTTCCCTTATGAATCAAAGTAGCCACGGCCTCGACAAAACCATCTTTAACAGACTTAATATGATTTGCAGATATTTCTAAACCGCGAATCATTAAGTTTTCTGAGTCTAAAAAAATATAGGCACCGGCACTGCCCACACTTTCAGCTAACGCTACAGAAGCTCCTCCATGCAACACACCATCAGGTTGATGAACTTTTGGAGTAACAGGCATCCTGGCAGTTAAAGAATTTTCAGTAAAATCAATAAACTCAATTTCCAATGTTTCCATAAGTGTGTTTTTACTCATGGCATTGCATTTTTTGAGGATTGCCTCTTTTCTGTTTTCCATAGCATTCAATTACCTTTGTAAAAATACAAAAATCAAAATAGAATGAACGCCCTGGAAAAAGAAGTTTTATATAAAACCACAAACACATATTCCACAATTAATCAAAAAACTGAAAACACCAAAAACATCTGGATTTCCTACCATGGTTTAGGCTATTTAAGCAAGTTTTTTATAAACTATTTTCAACACTTAAATGAAAAAGATAATTACATAATTGCTCCTCAGGCTCCATCAAAATACTATCAGGGAAAGAGTTTTAAGTATGTAGGCGCTTCCTGGCTCACTAAAGAAAATACAAAAAAAGAAACCCAAAATTTGCTAAATTATCTTGATGAAATTTACAAAAATGAACAGCTGCAAAATTCATTGAATAAATTAATTGTATTTGGTTTTTCCCAAGGTGTCTCGGTTGCTTTGAGGTGGATTGCACATCATAAAATAAACTGTAAAGCAATCCTCATCCATTCGGGTGGTATTCCAAAGGAACTCACAGCTGCTGACTTCTCATTTTTATCAGAAAACACAAAAGTGTATTTAATTTATGGTACCCAAGACGAGTATATCAATAAAGAGCGTATAAAATCTGAAAAACTATTGGCTGAAAATTTATTTGGAAACCGAATAAAAATAATTCCTTTTGAAGGGAAACACATAGTAAATACAACACTTTTAACTAAAATAAGCAAGGAGTTAA
>NZ_CAXBAN010000123.1:0-7075 GCF_963973675.1 uncultured Planktosalinus sp.
TTTATTCCTAACTGAAAATGGGTCATCAAATGTGCTTTGTGATTCAAATAAAGGTGTGCCGGCACGCACTGTATAGGTTCCCAATACATCAAAGTCTGAAGTTCCGGTAAAATAACCCAACCCGCCATAAACATTTATTATCTTTAATTTGGTTGAAGCCTGAACCTGGAACAGCCAACTATTCTGCCTTATTTCAAATTGCTGATTGGAGCCTTCAATTATCTGACTGTCTGTAAAGTCATAATTTCCAGTTAGGTTTGTAAAGCCAATGAAACCTGCGATAGCAACCGGAAATGCTTTTTCCACAGGAAGCCATTGTGTGAATTCATGTTGTAAACCCACACCTATTAATCCGGTTTTAACATCTTCATAGTCTACTTTAGGAAAGTATCTCACTTTAAGTTCAGTGGCTTTGAAAATCCCTAATCTTGCCTGCAAAAAAGCAGTTGGCAGCATGTTGACATTTGCAGAAGCAAGCCCTTGTGGAAGTTCAAACTCCACTTCTTCTTCAAAGACGCCGGTTTCATCTTTCACTATGGCATATACAACCACCTCCGGATTATTTTCACCAAAAGCTGTACCCACCTCTTTTGACACACTGCCATCTCTAAAATAAAGATTGTTATATTCAGTTGCATTTAGTGTAAACGTTTTATGTTCATCTTTTATAAAAGAAACATTCCCAATAACGGAAAATTCAAATTTTAGCGGGGTTTTTACCTCAGCAGATTGTATCCAACCATTAGTTAGGTTGTGAATAGCTCCTTCTGCTGCCGGAGAAATATAGCCGGAAGCAAATTTTTGAGCATCTTCAATACCCGCTGCCAGTAAATCTTCTAACTGGTTTTGTGCTTGTGATGTAATTGATATTAGTGATGTGAAAAGTATTAAAACAGTTCTCTTCATATTTTTTTAGATTCGTGTTATAGAATAAACAAGTGAAATCGGATATACCCTAAATAATAAACAGAACTTAACTGTTATTATTAAAAAAGCCCTAAAAGTATCTTTCTTTTAAGGCTTTTAAACAAGTTTCATTGTTTTATAATTTTAAAGAACTAAAGTTATGCATCAATATTGGCATAAACAGCGTTTTTTTCAATAAACTCTCTTCTTGGTGGCACTTCATCGCCCATCAACATAGAGAAAATATGGTCAGCTTCACTTAAGTTATCGATAGTTACCTGACGTAAGGTTCTGTACTCCGGATTCATTGTTGTATCCCACAGCTGCTCAGCATTCATTTCACCAAGACCTTTGTATCGTTGAATTGTTGCACTTCCTCCAAAATCCCTATTGATTTGTTCCCGTTCTTTTTCACTCCAGGCATAGGTTTTTTTATTTCCTTTTTTAATTAAATAAAGAGGTGGAGTAGCAATATAAACATGTCCAGCTTCTATAAGCTCACGCATATACCTAAAGAAGAAGGTAAGGATTAAGGTGGCAATGTGGCTACCATCCACATCGGCATCACACATAATCACAATTTTATGGTACCTTAATTTTGATAAGTTTAACGCTTTACTATCTTCTTCAGTACCAATAGTTACGCCAAGTGCTGTATAGATGTTTTTAATTTCTTCATTTTCAAACACTTTGTGCTGCATTGCCTTTTCAACATTCAATATTTTTCCTCTTAAAGGTAAAATGGCTTGAAAATTTCTGTCTCTTCCCTGTTTAGCTGTTCCGCCAGCTGAGTCACCCTCGACGAGAAAAACTTCACATTTTTGGGGATCTTCTTCAGAGCAGTCTGATAGTTTTCCGGGAAGTCCACCAATGCTCATTACTGTTTTTCTTTGAACCATCTCACGTGCTTTTGTTGCAGCGTGTCTGGCTTGAGCAGCAAGGATTACTTTTTGGACAATAATTTTAGCATCTTCAGGGTTTTCTTCCAAGTAATCGGTTAGCATTTCTGAAACTGCCTGGCTTACAGCTGAAGTTACTTCTCTGTTTCCCAGTTTTGTTTTTGTCTGACCTTCAAATTGAGGTTCAGCAACTTTGACAGATACAATGGCGGTCAAACCTTCTCTAAAGTCATCCCCTGCTATTTCGAATTTTAGTTTATCCAACATTCCCGAGGCATCTGCATACTTTTTCAGAGTTGTTGTTAAGCCGCGACGAAACCCTGAAAGGTGGGTTCCTCCTTCGTGGGTATTTATATTATTTACATAAGAGTGCAAATTTTCGTTAAATGAAGAGTTGTAAGTCATCGCGACCTCTACTGGAATGTCATTTTTTTCAGATTCCAAAGCAATTATATTTTTAATAATCGGCTCTCTGTTTCCGTCTAAAAACCTGATAAACTCTTTTAAGCCCTCTTCGCTATGGAATTTTTCATAAACAAATTCTCCTTTATCATCTTTTTCCCTTTTATCTGTTAATGTGATTGTAATTCCTTTATTTAGAAAAGCGAGTTCCCGCATTCTTCCTGCGAGGGTGTCATAGTTAAAGTCGATGGTTTGTTGAAAAATTTGCACATCGGGGGTGAAGGTCACCACGGTTCCCTTATCGGTTGTTTCTCCAACAGATTTAACAGGGTACTGTGTTTTTCCTAATTTATATTCCTGCTCCCAGATTTTTCCATCTCTATAGACAGTTGCCTTTAAATGAGCTGACAATGCGTTTACAACAGACACACCAACACCGTGGAGGCCTCCTGAAACTTTATATGAATCTTTATCAAATTTACCACCAGCTCCAATTTTTGTCATTACAACTTCAAGAGCAGACACTCCTTCTTTTTTATGAAGATCAACAGGAATACCTCTACCATTATCTTTTACTGTTAAAGAGTTATCTTCATTGATCCAGATATCAATCCTATCACAATAGCCTCCCATGGCCTCATCAATAGAGTTATCAACCACCTCATAAACCAAGTGATGCAACCCTCTTACTCCTGTATCTCCAATGTACATTGATGGTCGCATGCGCACATGCTCCATTCCTTCCAGCGCTTGAATACTGTCTGCGCCATAAATTTTCTTCGATTCTTCGCTCATAAATATTATAGGTTGTAAAATTTAAATTTAAGATGCAATTCAGGTATGACTATATCCCTAAAAAGCTTAACGAGCAAATATAACAAAACCAATAGTAAATTTAAGGCTTGCCACTCATTTAAACCATCAAGTTATTAACAAATTACTGTGGAAAATTTGTCAAAATACTATTTTACCTTATTGAATAATTTTAACAAAAATTAATCGTTTATTTAACACCTTCATCAGATAGTCTTAGACTATTTTTATAAAAAAAATTATGTTATCAAATTATCTTAGATTAAGCCTTATAAGTTTAGTTGTCATTTTAACTACGACTTCATTAAATGCACAAGAGTTCCCACGTCTTGACGCGAGTCCATTGGATATCACTATTGCAAGAAATGACGATATGTCGCCCGTGATTAGGGTCATCTACAGCAGGCCCAAAAAGAATGACCGTAAAATATTTGGTGCTTTGGTACCTTTTGAAAAGGTATGGAGAACGGGTGCCAATGAAGCTACAGAACTTGAGATCTATGAGCCGTTAAAATTAGGCTCAAAGCTTATTGAAAAAGGCACTTATACACTTTACACAATTCCTAACGAAAATGAATGGACAGTCATTATTAACCGAGAAACCAATGTTTGGGGTGCTTACAGTTATATGCAAGATCAGGATGTTGTTAGAGTGAATGTACCTTCAAAAGGTGCTGCAGCAACAATAGAGTCGCTCTCAATGGCTTTTAAACCCACTGAAAATGGAGTGAGTTTAATGATTGGCTGGGATGACCGCTTTATTGAAGTCCCTTTTGAAAAGGTAAAGTAAATTAGGGAATATTCAGGTATTTATGTGTTTGTAGGGATACTTTCCACTTGGGGTTTTTCATTATATAATCAACAATTACAGGAATCATTTTTTCACGTTTACTCCATTCCGGTTGCAAGTAGAGTTTGCAATTTTGGTTGACTTTCAAAGCTTGTTCTTCAGCAAAGCGAAAATCATCCATATTATAAATTATCATTTTCAATTCATTTGCAACCGAATAAATTTCCTGTTCCGGTAATTTTATTTTTTTTGGCGACAGACAAATCCAGTCCCATTTTCCGGTAAGCTTATAGGCTCCTGATGTTTCAATATGGATTTGAAAGTTTTTTTCTTTTAAAAGACTTGTTAGTGGGTTCATATCCCAAGTCAAAGGTTCACCTCCGGTTATTACAATTGTTTTAGAATATTTTTCTGCATTTTTGACAATGTTATCTATATGTGTTGGGGGATGAATTGCTGCATTCCAGCTTTCTTTTACATCACACCAATGACATCCTACATCACATCCGCCAACTCTAATAAAATAAGCAGCTGTCCCTTTATGGTAGCCTTCTCCCTGAATTGTATAAAAATCTTCCATCAATGGAAGCATTATCCCTTCATCAACCATTTTTTTTACTTGTTCATCCATAGCGGGCAAAGATAGGAAATGCACGGCTTAAGTAGCCTATTGAATTGAACAAATTGAACAATCACCTTTTGCAGAAAGGATTAAAATTTACAATTTAACTTTTTTTACCCAGAATATTTAAACCCAATTGAATATATTTGGATTTCTTAAAAAATTAATTTTAATAATTTTTATTTGTTGCTATGAAAAAAAAAATTACACTTTTACATTTTAACATGAAGGCATTGGGAGTTCTGCTCCTAATTTTTGTTTTTAACACTTCACATTCTCAAAATGAATATACCATTCATTTTCAGGAAAACATCATTGAATTTCCTGAAAACATTCAAACTTTTGATTGGAGTCAAATGCCCGAAAAATCACAATTTGAAAACGGTTTTTACGGATGGATTCAATTTTATGAAACCCCCAGTCAAATAGTTCAGGATCGTTTTAAAAATGCTAATTTACAGTTGTTGGAATACATCCCGCATAAAACATATTTGTTTTTCTTTCCTGAAAACACTTCTATTAATTTTCTTCAAGAAAATGGTGTTAGGGGTATCATTCCCATTGAGGGGAGTTTAAAAATTTCAAAAGAATTAAACTACCCGCCTTTTGAGCCTTGGGCAATGGATGGCGCTAATTATCTGGTAACACTACAGTATCACAAAACAGCGACTTCTGATTATGTAATCAATGAGTTAAACAAGCTTCAAATTACCGTTAAGCAGGAGTATAAAAATTCTGATTTAATCGATTTATCAATCCCTGATAACTGTCTGGAGGAGTTAGCCAATTTACCTTTTGTGAAATGGATTGAACTAATCACAGCTCCTGATGTTAAAGATGATACCAGAGGCAGGAGCCTACACAGATCTAATGGATTGGATCCTCAAACCACTGTTGGTACAAACTATACCGGTGTGGGTGTTGGTGTATTGGTAAGAGATGATGGAATTGTTGGACCCCATATTGATTTTCAAGGTAGAATTGATAACTCACAAGCCACCGGTACCGGTCAGACCCATGGAGATGGTGTAGCAGGTATAATGGCAGGAGCTGGAAATTTAAATCCAAGTATGCGAGGAATGGCTGCAGGAGCTGACGTTTATGTTTCAAACTATGCTTCCAACTTTCTTGATACTCCCACACAAAACCTTATCAACAATGATTTGGTTCAAATCACAAATTCATCTTACAGTAATGGCTGTAACGACGGTTATACTTCTACAGCAAGAACTGTAGATTTACAAACAAACGATATTCCTTCTTTATTACACGTTTTTTCTGCCGGGAATTCCAATAATAACAATTGCGGATATGGTGCAGGTTCACAATGGGGTAATATTACAGGTGGACATAAACAAGGTAAAAATGTAATTGCAACTGCCAATGTTTTTTATAATGGAAATTTAGTTAATTCAAGCAGCAGAGGACCAGCTCACGATGGACGAATTAAACCGGATATTACCGCTAACGGCCAAAATCAAAACTCCACAAGTGAAAACAACCAATATCTCGTTTTTGGAGGCACTTCTGGCGCAGCTCCAGGTATCGCTGGTGTTTCTGCGCAGTTATATGAATTATATGCTGATTTAAATGGGGGTGACCACCCCCCATCATCCCTTATAAAAGCTACACTTTTAAATACTACCAATGATTATGGAAATGTAGGTCCGGATTATAAATTCGGATGGGGAATGGTAAACGGCACCAGAGCCGGAAAACTCATTGAAGAAGGTAGGTATTTCACAGATGATATTTCTCAAGGTAACACCAATACTCATACTATAAATGTACCGTCAGGTACCACTCAGGTTCGTTTTATGGTTTACTGGAACGACCCTGCTGCAACACCCGGTGCCAATCCTGCCTTGGTAAATGATTTAGATTTGGTGGTATCAGACCCTGCAAACAACACTTTCTTACCTTGGATACTCGATCCAACACCAAACGCCACATCTCTAGATGCGCCGGCAACAAACGGAGCAGATCATTTAAACAATATGGAACAGGTGTTAATCAATGATCCGGATAGTGGTGACTATGAAATCGAAATTTCAGGTTTTAATGTACCGGTAGGACCACAAGAATATTTTATTGTATATGAAATTATTACAGACCAGCTTGTTTTAACCTATCCTAACGGTGAGGAAAGCTTTTTCCCTAACAATCAGGAAACCATCCACTGGGATGCTACAAACACCTCAGATGATTTTATTTTGGAATACTCAACTGATGGCGGAACCAGCTGGAATAACATCACAACAGTTAATAGCGACATTAGACTATATGACTGGAGCGTTCCCAACGAAATTAGTGGAAGTGCCCTAGTGAGAGTAAGTAGTGGAAGTCTTCAAGACGAAAGCGACAATGAGTTTTCTATAGCAAACTTTGTTGGAGGCGTGGTTCAGGTTACTCAGGTTTGTCCGGAAGAAGCCTCATTTGACTGGAATACAGTCGCTGATGCAGAATCGTATGATTTTTATCTTTTAGGTGATAAATATATGGAAGTTGTTGGCAGTTCTACAACTTCAAATATTACTATTCCAATAACTGACCCCAGTGACGACATGTGGTTTGCGGTAGTTGCTAAAAACGACACTGAAGGCTGGACTTCAAGGAGATCAAATGCACAGTTTTATGGTGGCG
>NZ_CAXBAN010000124.1:0-6999 GCF_963973675.1 uncultured Planktosalinus sp.
TAGTTGACAACGGGATTTACTTTGAGTTTGTACCGTTCAAGCCGGAATACATCAAGCCAGACGGGTCCATCACAGAAGATGCGCCTGCTCTAACACTTGCAGAAGTAAAGGAAAATGAAGATTACATTATTATTATCAGTACGGTTTCAGGAGCTTGGCGATATCTGATAGGGGATACCATAGCGTTCACCGATGTGAGCAGGCAAGAAGTCAGGATTACCGGCAGGACAAAATTCTTTTTAAACGTGGTGGGTTCGCAACTTTCGGTCAATAAAATGAACGATGCCGTGAGGGAACTGGAACGAAAATTTTGTACAGAAATCCCTGAATTTACATTGGCTGCCATCAGAATAGATGGGGAGTTTTACCATTCTTGGTATTTGGGTGCAAAAAAGAAACTTAAAAATGAGAAAGTGGCTCAAGCTTTGGATACTGCCCTGAAAAACGCTAACAAAAACTACAAAGTAGCTCGGTCAAAAGCGCTAAAAGGTGTCAAAGTAAAAACCATCCCACCAAGTGTTTTCTATGAGTGGAATGCAGCTAATAAGAAAAAAGGAGGACAGGTCAAGATGGAAAAAGTCATGAATGAAGAAAAGTTTTCAGAGTGGGAAGCATTTGTAAAAGCACAACTCAACGGCAATTAATTTACTTCTATTTTGTTAAGTTCATCTACAAGCACCATTATTTCCTCAGGGGACATATATAAGCTTTTTATTCGGTTTTTGTAGTTATCAGAAAGACTGCTATGGTTAAGTATAAAATCTTTAGTTGCCAGAATGTAATTTCCCATACCATGATTTACAGCAAAGGTATCCGCCGTTCTTTCAGCTTCTTTTATGAAACCGTTAGAAAATAAATACCGAACACCAAATACAATCATATTAAATCCACTGCGCTCCCTGTAGTCCATAATATGCCCCAATTCATGTCCAATCCAGCCAATTAGCACATCTGTTGGAACTTCAGCTACAGTGAAAACTTCTCCTTCTATGGTTACACTTTCACTCATCATTACAAAATAAGCCCTCTTTTTCTTATTTTTAAAAACATCCATAAACCTGGGCTGTGCCTGCATAAATGATTTTTTGATATTAGTTTTGAATTTAAATTCGATAGGTGTATCAGCCAGTTCCGGGTAATGAGATAAGGCAATGGTAACTTCTTTTAGTATGGATTCAGGGATTACTTTATTTTTTAAAAAGTTAGTATCGTTCATAGGTTTTGAAAAGGAAAAATTGATGCAAATAAAAAATAGGAAAAAAAACATTGAGGTTGATATAAAATACTGGTATTTTTGGGGTGTTTTTTTTCTCATTTTTATAAAGATAAGGTTTGCAGAAGAGTTATAAAAAAAATTAATGAAAATTTTAAGAGATAGACACAGACTCTACCAAAAATAAATCTCCTGTGCCAGCCTGTACGTATTGGCATGCGCTTCTACAATAATTTTAAGGTCCGGTGAGTAGCCACCACCCATACTGCACATTACAGGAATTTTATGATCCTGGCAGGTTTTTAATACATAACGGTCGCGTTCTTTGCAACCTGCTAAGGTGCAGCCCAGCCTGCCAAGTTTGTCACTTTCCAAAATATCCACGCCACACAAATAATAAATAAAATCGGGCTGTTGTTCTTCAATCAACCTTGGAAGGGTTTCTTTAAGGATTTTTAAGTACTCAGCATCTCCCGTGCCATCCCCCAAACCTATATCCAGGTCTGATTCTTCTTTTTGAAACGGATAATTACCGGCACCGTGCATAGAAAAAGTAAATACCAAAGGATCATTTTTAAAGATTTCGGCAGTACCGTTGCCCTGATGCACATCAAGATCGACAATAAGGATTTTTTTGGCGAGACCATTTTTTTGCAAATACCGGGCGCCAATCGCCTGGTCGTTGTATAAGCAAAACCCTTCCCCGCGATTGCTATATGCGTGGTGTGTGCCACCGGCAATGTTCATAGCGATGCCATATTTCAAAGCAAATTCACTGGCCAGAATGGTTCCCTGTGTGATGATGCTTTCCCTTTTTAGCAAAGGTTCACTTAACGGAAACCCTATTTTTCGCGCAGCACTTTTGCTTAAGGTCTGGTTTTTTAAGTCGTTAATATAGTCTTGGGTATGTACCGCAAGGATATGGGCTTCATCGGCAACTTGAGGCTCAAAAAAATTATTGGAAGCACAAGTTCCCTCGTGCAATAGCTGCTGAGGAATCAATTCATATTTGTCCATCGGGAAACGGTGCCCTTCCGGTAGCGGGTGTTTGTAACTATGATGATAAGCTATTTTGAGCATTTTATATTTTTAGTACACGACAAAAAATTTACTTAATCCGCATCATCCGCGTGCTATTTACAACTTATGCAGCTTCAACTGTATCCGTTTTCGTTCCACATCCACATCGAGTACCTTAACAACTATTTGCTGGTGTAAACTCACGTGGGCATTTACATCACTTACAAAACCATCAGCGAGGTTGGAGATGTGTATCAACCCGCTTTCTTTAATGCCGATGTCCACAAAACATCCAAAATTAGTAATGTTGTTAACAATACCTGGCAGTAATTGTCCTTCCTTTAGGTCGGTTATGGTTTTTATGTTTTGGTTAAAAGTAAACACTTTAGCCTGCTCGCGGGTGTCGAGTCCCGGTTTTTCAAGTTCGTTGATGATGTCTTCCAAGGTGAGGAGCCCCACATTCTCACTTATATACTTTTCTTTTGGGATACTTTTTAAAACCTCCGTATTTCCAATTAAATCTGAAACATCCATTTTTAAATCCTTAGCGATTTGCTTGACCAAGCCATACCTTTCAGGATGCACAGCCGAGTTGTCCAAGGGATTCTTACCGTTTTTGATGCGTAAAAATCCGCCGCTTTGTTCAAAGGCTTTTCCGCCCAGGCGCGGTACACTTTTTATTTCTTCTCGTGAATTAAAAGGACCATTCTTTTCGCGATAAGCGAAAATATTTTCAGCCAGTTTGGGTCCCACGCCTGAGACATAGGCTAATAAAGAAGGGCTAGCGGTATTGATATTCACTCCCACAGAATTGACGCAACGTTCCACCACACGGTCAAGTGCTGTTTTCAATTTTGTTTGATCCACATCGTGCTGGTATTGACCCACGCCAATGGATTTGGGCTCGATTTTAACCAATTCTGCAAGTGGATCGGCAAGACGCCTCCCAATGGAAACGGCACCCCGCACAGTGACATCATAATTGGGAAATTCTTCACGTGCAATCTTGGAAGCCGAATAAATAGAAGCACCCGCTTCACTCACCACAAAAACCTGTATGCTGTTTTTAAACTGGATTTTTCTGATAAGTCGTTCCGTTTCGCGGGAAGCGGTTCCATTACCAATGGCAATGGCTTCAATTTTATGGGCATCTGCCAGCGAACTGATCTTTTTGATGGCTCCCTTTTCATCATTTTGTGGTGCGTGCGGAAAAATGGTCTCGTTGTGCTTTAAGTTGCCTTGTGCATCCAGACACACCAGTTTACAACCTGTTCTAAAACCAGGGTCAATGGCCATAATGCGCTTTTCACCCAAGGGCGCGCCTAGCAACAGCTGCTGTAGGTTTTTGGCAAAAACCTGAATAGCCGTTTCGTCAGCAGCTTCTTTGGCAGCATTGAGCCGCTCGTTTGACAAGGCCGGGAAAAGCAAACGTTTGAAACTGTCTTTGATAGCCAATTCAATCTGGTCTGCACATTCATTTTGCGATTTGAGAATCCTTCTTTCAATGGCTGAAAGTGCTTTTTCCTCGTCAATTTCGATTTTTACTTTGATAAATCCTTCGGTTTCTGCGCGCAAAATAGCGAGCAAGCGGTGTGAGGGACACGTTTTTAACGCTTCTTCCCATTGAAAGTAGTCACGGTATTTCTGGGCTTTTTCGTCTTCAGTTTTGTCTTTTGCTACTTTGCAGGTGATAAGTGCAAAGTTTTCTAATTGTTTCCGCAAAGTGTTTCTAATGTCTGTGCGCTCATTGACCCATTCAGCGATGATGTGTCTGGCACCTTCCAAAGCATCTTCTGCTGAAGCGATTTCGCCTTTCACATATTTTTGCGCTATGGGCTCAAGGTCAGTGGCATTTTGTGCCATGATGATTTTGGCGAGGGGTTCCAGTCCGTTTTTACGGGCGGTTTCGGCTTTGGTTTTTCGGCTTTTTTTGAAGGGAAGGTAGAGGTCTTCAAGGGTGTTGAGGTGGGTGGTATTTTCAATAGCCAATTGCAACTCTGACGTTAAAACGTCTTGTTCTTCGAGCGCTTTTAATATAGTGGCTTTACGTTTTTCGAGGGCTTCAAATTGTTCTTTAAACTGAACGATGTCACCAATTTGCACTTCGTCAAGGTTGCCTGTGCGTTCCTTGCGGTAACGGGCAATAAAGGGAATGGTGCAGTCTTCATTCAATAACTGAACGGTGTTTTTTATACTGCCAGGGGGCAGTTGGGTGTTTTGGGAGATGTAGTGGAGGAGTTGCTCCATGGGTGATTTTGTAATTGATTACTAAAAGATTAGCCCCTAGATATCGCAGATGTGCGCAGAAATACCAATGAAAATATACGCGAAAATCTGCGGGAGAAAATTAAATTGTCCAATTTTTAATTAATCGTCATACCATTACCGACACCATCAACGTCAGGATTCAGGAAAACCAGTTTACCTTCAGCATTTTCAGTCATTAAAATCATTCCCTGGCTTTCAACGCCACGTAGTTTTCGGGGTGCTAAATTGATAAGTATGGTGACTTGTTTCCCGATGATTTCTTCCGGGATAAAGCTTTCTGCTATTCCTGAAACCACAGTGCGCACATCCAGTCCGGTATCAACTTTTAGCACCAGTAGTTTGTCTGCTTTGGGCATTTTCTCTGCTTCGATGATGGTGCCAACGCGCATATCGAGTTTGGTAAAATCATCAAATTGTATCGTCTCTTTTTGTGGCATGAGTTTTGGTTTTTCAGTAGTGGTTTTTTCTGTTTTATTAGAAGCTTTGGTCGCTTCCAGTTTGTCTAATTGTTGTTGGATTTGCTCGTCTTCAATTTTTGAGAAGAGCAGTGCGGACTCCCCGATTTGATGACCGGTTTCCAAAGGTTTCAAAGTACCCCAGCTTTCAGCATTATAGTTTAAAATGGTTTTTAATTTTCTTGAAGTAAACGGAATAAAGGGTTCACTTAAAACGGCCAGCGCCGAGGCGATTTGCAAGGCGACATACATCACGGTTTTGGTGCGTTCTTCATCGGTTTTGATGGTTTTCCAGGGTTCTTCATCAGCCAGGTATTTGTTCCCCAGACGTGCCAGGTTCATCAATTCACCTTGCGCTTCGCGAAAACGGTAGCGCTCAATGGAGCTGCCAATCACTGCCGGATAGGCTTTCATTTCATTGAGGGTTTGGGTATCAATTTCCCTTAATTCGGAAGGTTGTGGCACGTGGCCTTCATAATATTTATGAGTCAATACCGCCACACGGTTGATGAAGTTTCCAAAAATGGCCACCAACTCATTATTGTTGCGCGCCTGAAAGTCTTTCCAGGTAAAATCGTTGTCTTTAGTTTCAGGGGCAGTTGCTGTTAGTGTGTAACGCAAGACGTCTTGTTGCCCGGGGAAGTCTTCCAGATATTCATGCAACCAAACTGCCCAGTTTTTGGAGGTAGAAAGTTTATTGCCTTCCAGGTTCAGGAATTCGTTGGCGGGCACATTTTCTGGCAGGATATAGCTGCCTTCTGCCTTGAGCATGGCCGGAAAAATCACACAGTGAAAAACAATGTTGTCTTTACCAATAAAGTGAACCAGTTTGGTATCATTACTTTTCCAATAGGGTTCCCAGTCTTTCCCTTCCCGGGCGGCCCATTCTTTAGTGGACGAGATATACCCTATGGGAGCATCAAACCAGACATAAAGTACTTTTCCTTCAGCGCCTTCCACGGGAACGGGTATGCCCCAATCCAGATCGCGCGTTACCGCTCTGGGGCGCAGCCCATCATCAATCCAAGATTTTACCTGTCCATAAACGTTGGGTTTCCAGTCTTTTTTGTGGTCAACGAGTATCCATTGTTTTAAGAAGTCTTCATAGTTTTCCAAAGGGAGGAACCAGTGTTTGGTTTTTTTTAATATTGGAACTGCACCGCTAATGGTCGATTTTGGGTTGATTAAATCGGTTGCATTGAGCGAGGAGCCGCATTTTTCACATTGGTCGCCATAAGCCTCATCATGGCCGCATTTGGGGCAGGTTCCGGTGACAAAACGGTCTGCGAGAAATTGGTCTGCTTTGGGATCATAAAGTTGTTCTGTGACTTCCTCGATGAATTTCCCGTCCTTAAAAAGTTTTTTAAAGAATTCTGAAGCTGTATCGTGATGAATTTTTGCCGAAGTGCGGGAATAATTGTCAAATGTAATCCCGAAGTCAACAAAAGATTGTTTGATGATGTTGTGGTATTTATCAATCACTTCCTGAGGAGAGATACCTTCTTTTTTGGCTTTCATGGAAATCGCCACACCGTGTTCATCGCTTCCGCAGATAAAAGCGACATCTTTACCCTGGAGGCGCAAATAGCGTGCATAAATATCTGAAGGGACATAAACCCCTGCCAGGTGGCCAATGTGAATGGGGCCGTTTGTATAAGGCAAGGCTGCCGTGATGGTGTAGCGTTTGGGAGTAACCATAAGTTTTTGTGTATTTGACGCAACAAAAATAAGGATTCACAAGGAGAAATTCTTTATTTTGCAGACTAAGAAATAAAAGTATCATGATTTCAATTCCGAATCTTAAAAAAGGAGATGCTGTAGCCATCGTTTCAACAGCCCGAAAAATTTCAAAAACTGAAATACAACCGGCTATAGATTTATTGGAGTCCTGGGGATTGGAAGCGGTAATTGGGGAAACCATTGGCGCAGAAGAAAACCAGTTTGCGGGAAATGATGCTTTTCGCGAAAGCGATTTACAAAAGATGCTCGACAATCCAAACATCAAAGCCATCTGGTGTGCAAGAGGCGGGTATGGAACTGTAA
>NZ_CAXBAN010000125.1:0-6950 GCF_963973675.1 uncultured Planktosalinus sp.
GATCGTGTACTTAATTCCTTTTGAAACTCAGCTTTTTGATGAAGCCCTTGTTCAAAAGCTTCTTTGGTTTTTAATTTATAGTTCACAAATAGTTCTAAGTAATCATTTTTACTTTGCTTATTACCCTCTTGAACCATGTCAATATTTTTGTTGTAAACTCTTAGAAATTCATCTATTAAAACGGGCTCATCATCTATGGTTAAAAGTACATTTTTGTCTAGTTTTTGAGAATAGGAAAATGTGGATATTACCAAAAAAATGAATAAGAAATACCTGCTTTTTTTCATAGTGATTATTATTTTTAGAATAATTGCAAAAATAGCAAAATTCGATTGTTAACCAAGATGTAATTCATAACATATTACTAAAAAGTTATCCATTTTGATATATTTGTAAACCAACCTAAAAAACAAAAAAACAATGAAGTACACGATCAGTATTACTTTAGATTTGCCGAGACAAAAAGTAATTGAACTTTTTGACAATCCGGACAATTTGAGACATTGGCAAAAAGGATTTATTAGTTTTGAACATGTTTCAGGTATTCAAGGACAGGAAGGAGCCGTTTCAAATTTAAATTACAAAATGGGAAAACGTTCCATGGAACTTGTAGAAACTATTTTGAAACGCGAGTTACCCAATGAGTTTCATGGGACCTATGACACAAAAGGAGTTCATAATATTCAGGAAAATTACTTCAAGGAAGTTGATGAACAAAAAACTGAGTGGGTTTCAGTTACAGAGTTTCAATTTTCAGGATTTATGATGAAAATGATGGGGTTTTTGATGCCGGGTGCTTTTAAAAAACAATCTTATAAATTTATGGAAGATTTTAAAAACTTTGCTGAAAAAGGAATTTCTGTTACTGAAAAGTCATAATTGCACAACAGCAATATTTCAGCTACTTTTGCAAAAAAAATATTACCATGAATAGAATACTTTTTATTTTTAGTTTTTTATTATTTACATCAATCACTTCAGCCCAGTCAAAAGTGGGAACCATCGATGTTGATTTTATCATTTCTCAAATGCCCCAAATAGAATCTGTCCAAAATGAGCTAAAAACTTATGGAGAAACTCTTGACAGCCAGCTAAAAGAGAAAATGGCCAATTATCAATCTAAGTTGAATGAATACAACACCAATGTCGATTCATTTTCAGAGACTCAGCTTGAGGAGAAACAAACTGAAATATTTGAATTGGAGGAAGACATCACAAAATTTAGACAGAATGGAGTTCAACTGATACGTATCAAAGAAGACGAACTAAAAAGACCATTATATCAAAAAATTGCTGAAGCAATGGATATCGTTGCAAAAGAACAACAATACACCCAGATATTTAATACAGGTCAGGACGGAAACCTTGTATATCTGGATCCTGCATTCGATATAACAAATGCTGTTTTAAGTCAATTGGGCATCGAAGTTAAGGAACAATAGTTTATGACCTCTGAACGCCTCAAACTCATTTGGGATTTTCACGGACCCGATGCAGAAAAAACAGCAACACATCATAGATTTCATTTGATTGAATATGCTGCCAACAAAAAACTGGAATCTCCGATTTCAGATGTTGAAAAAATTTCGGAACAACATTATATTGCTTATTTAGTAGTTGACCGAAACAAAATGCCTGCAGTAAGAGATGCCCTAAAACCACACAGAGGTCAACTTTACAAAGTCACAAGTTAATTATCTGAAAACATTCCAATCAATTTTAACTGAAAATACATTGGAATACAATGCCGCACTTTGATCTCCAATATCAGTAAGGGCATAATCTATGTGGATTCCCCTATATTTAAAACCAACGCCAATATTTGGTTGAAAATTGAGACTTTCAGAGCCATCCAGTTGCAATACGTTTTGAAAATTTCCAACTCCGGCTCGTAAAAAAACCATATCAATAAACCCAAAATCAAAACCCAATGCAGGATCAATACTAAAACTACTCGTAGAGATCAAATCATTGGTTTGAACAAATCGCATATTGAGATTCATTGATGCTACAAGCGAGTAATCACCTCTAAAATCAAATCTTTTTCCTGCACCAATTTGCAACTTTGGAATCGTAATCTCAGTGGTTTCGGGTTGTTCCTGGTTCTGACCATCCACAGCGCCCTGAATGGTAGCAAATTGCTCTTCATCAATTGTCCATAAATTGTAAGTTGTAGTGATGTCTCTGGCCATGATACCAATGCGCCAATCACCTCTTTCAAATTGAACTCCTACATCAAAACCAAAACCCCAGGAAGATGCAAATTCACCAATTACCCTTCGAATCACTTTAGCATTCACTCCATAATTCAATCCATCCAGCGGCAGTTTTCGCGCATAAGAAAATACAAACCCGTAATCGGCTGTTGAAAATAAACTAATCCGATTATAATCAATATTGCCTTGCTGATCAATTAGCTGAGTTGTATTCAAAATATCATCAACCCCAAACCTTATTGCAGAAACTCCAACTGCGCTTCGGTCATCCAAAGGCATTGCAAAAGCTGCATAATTATAAGTAGCAATATTTGCAAAATAAGAAGCATGCATAAGCGCCATTTGATTGTCTTCCAAATGCAGGATTCCGGCAGGATTCCAATAAACAGCATTTACATCTGAAGTAATCCCGGTAACTGCATTTGCCATACCTAGTGCCGCCGCATCAACCCCAATATTCATAAATTCATTTGAATATTTTCTGGCAGTTTGCGCCGAGACTATACTTACCGAAAAAAATAACAGTAACAGAAAATTCTTTTTCAAGGGCTTATTTTATTGCAAATATCTAATTTTTACTGTTTATTAAACTATAAAAGTTGTCAGTTATTGTTTAATTTTAAAGCTTAGACGAAAATAGTTTGCTAAATTTACAGAAACAAAAAACAACTATGAGATGGCTCGATTTATTCCAAATTTTATCACTTTACTAAACTTGCTTTTTGGATCTATAGCAGTTGTTTTTGCTGTACAGGGAAATTTATCGCTTGCAGCAGGTTTTGTGATACTTGGAATCTTTTTGGATTTTTTTGATGGTTTGGCAGCAAGAGTGCTAAAAGTTCAAAGCGATATAGGGAAACAACTCGACTCATTAGCCGATGTAGTAACAAGTGGATTGGCACCCGGAATTGTGATGATGCAACTCATAAATATGGCTTGTTTAGAATTTATACCAAAAAATCTTTGGGATGAAACTGAAATCAATCTGACTTCTGAAGCCTTTTTACCTTTATTGGGCCTAATAGTAACGTTGGGTTCAGCATACAGATTGGCTAAATTTAATATTGACGAAAGGCAAACAAACTCTTTTATTGGCCTGCCTACACCTGCCAACGCATTATGGATAATAAGCTTGCCGCTAATATTAATTTATCAACCCTCTGAGCTGGCATTTGACATTCTTTTAAACCCGTTTATTTTGATTGTACTTACATTGATAAGTGTTTTTTTGCTGAATGCTCCGATTCCATTATTTTCATTGAAATTTAAAACCCGAAGCTTTAAAGCAAATTCTGAACGCTATGTATTTCTTATTGTAAGCATCGCCCTTCTTGTTACTTTATGGTTTGTGGCCATCCCTCTGATTATATTACTCTACCTAATCATTTCACTGATAGCTAACAAACGAAAGAATGTCTAATTAAAGTTTAATTTCTTTTTGCGTAGTTCAAAGTTTTGACCCAAATAAACTTTCCTAACCATTTCATCGGCAGCAAGTTCTTCAGGCTCACCGTGTTTTAAAATACTACCTTCAAACATCAGGTAAGTGCGATCAGTAATAGCAAGTGTCTCCTGAACATTGTGATCTGTTATCAGAATTCCAATGTTTTTATTTTTTAGTTGTGCAACAATACGCTGAATGTCTTCTACGGCAACAGGATCAACACCGGCAAATGGTTCATCAAGTAAGATAAAGCTGGGGTCTGTTGCCAGAGCACGCGCAATCTCGGTGCGACGGCGTTCGCCACCTGAAAGTAAATCTCCTCTGTTTTTTCTGATATGTCCCAAACCAAATTCCTCAATTAAGGATTCCATTTTGGCATGTTGTTCTTTTTTCGAAAGTTTCGTGAGCTGTAAAACACTTAAAATATTTTCTTCTATGCTCAATTTTCTAAAAACCGAAGCCTCTTGGGCTAGGTATCCAATTCCGTTTTGAGCCCTCTTGTACATGGGGTATTTTGTGATTTCAGTTTCATTGAGAAATATTTTACCTTTATTGGGCTTAATCAAACCGACAATCATATAAAAAGAAGTAGTTTTTCCGGCACCATTAGGACCTAATAGACCAACTATTTCACCGCGGTTCACTTCCACACTGATGCCTTTGACCACATCACGTCCTTTATAGGTTTTTACAAGGTTTTCAGCTCTTAGTTTCATAAAAAAGTAAATTGTTCTTTTTAATTAAACCCAAAAAAGATTATTTATTGTGTTGTAACTCCAATGCCTCCCAAAATTCATATGCTCTTCTTAAGTGTGGAATAACAATTGTTCCCCCTACAAGAGTTGCTATACTTAGTGTTTCCATTACTTCTTCCTTGGTAGCACCCAGTTCGAAGACTGTTTGTAAATGATAAGCAATACAATCATCACAACGCAACACCGCAGAAGCTACCAGGCCTAATAGTTCTTTAGTTTTTATATCCAAAGCACCCTCCATGTAGGCGTTCGTGTCAAGATTAAAGATACGCTTTATGATTTTATTGTTATCAGCCAACAGTTTTTCATTCATGCGTTCGCGGTAAGCATTGAATTCATCAACTTTATTTTTTTGCATTTTCTCTTCGTTTTTGATTTCTAATTACAATTCTGGAAATTACAATACTTAGTTCATACAAAATCAGGATTGGAATCGCTACAATTATTTGACTCACAATATCTGGGGGAGTGATTACAGCAGATAAAATAAGCACCACAACCAAACTGATTTTTCTGTATTTTTTTAAAGTTTCAGGGGTTACCAATCCTATTTTGGTCAGAAAGTAAATAATAATGGGCAGTTCAAATATTAAACCCGATGCAATCACAGAAGAACGTACTAATCCTATATAACTACTTAAGTCAAAATCATTAAATACCTCACCACTCACCTGATAGCTTCCTAAAAAGTTAATTGACAGAGGAGTAATGACATAATACCCAAAAATAACTCCCATAAAAAACAACAATGACGAAACAGCAATAAATCCTCTAGCTGTATTCCTTTCGTTTTCCATAAGACCCGGACTGATAAACTTCCAGAATTCATAAATCACATAGGGGAAAGCTACTACAAAACCTGCGGTGATTGAAGTCCAAATATGTGCTGAGAACTGTCCGGCCATCGTCCTGCTTTGTATTCTGAACGGAAGTTCATCAAAACAAAAACTGTCTTGCAATCCAACAAATTGCGCAATATCACAAAGCACTCTGTAGGTGACAAAATCGGCTTGTTTAGGTCCGAATATAATTACATCAAAAATGAAATCTTTTGCTAAAAAAGCTACAAAACCAACAACCACAATACTCAAAGTTGCTCTGATAAGATGCCAACGCAAGTCTTCCAGGTGGTCCAAAAATGTCATCTCCGCATTGGGGTCTTTCTTCTTTCGGGCTGCCATTAAATAATTCCCTCTTTTATTAAGTTATGAATATGAAGTACACCTTTATAAAGGCCTTTATCTTCTACCAGTAGTTGTGATATTCCGTGCATTTCCATCAAATCCATCGCTTTAACAGCCATCGCCTGACCTTCAATGCGTTTTGGGTTGGTGGTCATAATATCTTTTGCCTTAAGTTTACTAATATCATCTGTTTTTGCAAGCATTCTTCTTAAGTCGCCATCAGTTATAATACCTATGATTTTTTCATCTTCAACTACAGCTGTTACACCAAGCATTTTCTCAGTAATTTCAACAATCACCTCTTTAAGGCTCGATTGCAATCCAACCTTAGGCTTTTCATTGGCATCAGTCAAATCAGAAACACGTAAATACAATTGCTTTCCTAAAGAACCCCCGGGATGAAATCGAGCAAAATCCTTACTGGAAAACCCTCTTATATCCAACAAACACATAGCAAAAGCATCTCCAATAACCAATTGTGCAGTAGTACTCGTAGTAGGTGCCAAATTATTTGGGCATGCCTCCTTTTCAACAAAAGCATTAAGAACAAAATCAGCTTGCTTTCCTAAAAAGGAATCCTTGTTTGATGTAATGGCAATTAACGTATTACCCAAAGATTTAATCAACGGTACTAAAACTTTAATCTCAGGAGTATTTCCGCTTTTAGAAATACAAATAACCACATCTTCTGGTTGAATAGTTCCTAAATCACCATGGATGGCATCAGCTGCATGCATAAATCCAGCCGGTGTTCCGGTAGAATTTAATGTAGCTACAATCTTGGTAGCAATATTTGCGCTTTTTCCAATGCCTGTAATAATAACCCTACCACCGGAATTGAACACATGAGTAACTGCATTTGCAAACTCATCATCTACAAGTTTAGCAAGATAAGCAATGGCTTTGCTCTCTGTCTCGATGGTTTGTCTGGCAACGGAAATGATTTTTTTATGACTTTGCAAATCTTAACAGTTTATTAGGTTTGTGTCTTATCAGGAAATTAGTATATTTAGACTACAAATGTAGATAAAATAATTGTAGTAAGTGAACGAAATTGACATACACGCAGCTCTCAAAAAGCATTTTGGATTTTCAGCATTCAAAGGGTTGCAGGAAGAGGTTGTCAAAAGTGTTGTAAGCAATAACAATACTTTTGTCATTATGCCAACAGGTGGTGGAAAGTCTCTGTGCTATCAACTCCCGGCATTGATTGCAGAAGGTACAGCTATAGTTGTTTCTCCCCTTATCGCATTGATGAAAAATCAGGTAGACTTTCTCAGAGGAAACTCCTCTGAAACAGGTATTGCACATGTTCTTAATTCCTCCCTCAACAAAACAGAAGTGAAACAAG
>NZ_CAXBAN010000126.1:0-6905 GCF_963973675.1 uncultured Planktosalinus sp.
TAGAGTCTGTTTTGTATGCTAATTCAGCCGCTTGTTGTTTTAGTTGTGTTGAAGAATATCCGGGAATATATTCTCTTAATGGTGTAAACGCAATTATTACAGTTGTAATTCCTATCAAGAAAAGTGCAAACAGGGTTGAAAAAACAAACACGTTTAGCCTGTTGAGCTTAAATGAAACTTTTTCCTCAAAAGTATCTTCGTTTAAAACAACTAGACGGTATTTGTGGAGCAGTTTTTTTACAATTTTCTTTCTCTTTTTCTCTTCAGCCATTTTCCGTTTACTTATTAAGCAAATATAAAACAAAAACTAAGGGAATTTCGTATACCTGATTATAAGAAATTATCTTAAAGTGTATGGTATTGAATTTTTCTTGTTAACTTTGTAGTCTAAATTTCAGACGTATGAATGCTTTATTTATCCCCTTGGCAATTGGTCCCTGGCAAATTGCTTTAATTGTTGTAATTGTGCTGTTATTGTTTGGAGGAAAGAAAATTCCGGAGTTAATGCGTGGATTAGGTAGTGGAATTAAAGAGTTTAAGGATGCCTCCAAGGAAGAAAAAGACGATAGTGAAAAAATAGATAAAAAATAAGTTGTCTTTTCAACTTTTAAAAAAATCCGCTACGCGCGGATTTTTTTTATTCAAATTCAATAGAGTTTATGATAGACTCCAATTCAAACTGGTAATCTCTTTTATCAATAGAAGGAGCAAATGTGAAACCTTCAATCACTAAGTACCTGTTGTTAGGTTTGTCTTCAATGATGTAGTTGACAAAGGGCCCCGCCATAAAGAAATTATAAAGTTCCCAGGTTCCTTTTGCTTGATAAGCAAACCGATTGTTGACTTTGGTTTCAAATAAATAGGGTGCAAAAGCTTTTTCAGTTATCATATAGCTTCCTTCAACTGTTCCGTGTATGTGTTTTTTTCCAATAGAGTCTCTCATGGTGATTATTTCCTGCATGCGTGTTTCCTCATTTTGAAAAGCGTCTAAGGGCATCTCATAGACTAACACATTTAGATCGCCTGTGCGAATATCTTTTCGAAGCCAGGCAAATTCATTTGATAACTTTGCAAATCGATATACTGAGGGCATAGTCAATGAGATTTTCAAGCTGTCTTTAAGTGATTGCACATTGAGTCGTGACAATGACATTCTTCTTTGTTTTTCTTTCATCTCAGACTCCTTAAAACCGGAAATTATGTCTAAAGCATTTTCATTGATTACATCAATGAGTTCTTCATTGGTGTTACCACTAATGAAAACTCCGTTTTGAGGTTTTGCATAATGATCTTTTGTTGATTTAATTTGCTTTTTTTCACCCTTTTTTACATATAAAAAGATTCGGTTGTTTTGTGTGAATCCATCAAATGAATTAAGTGGTAATTGATTGATTGTAAATAAAGGTTCTTCTTGCGGAAGTCCGTCAACGGTAGCTGCAAAATGATTTCTGATAACTTCTCCAACCTCTCCTGACCATAGGTCATCATCAATAACCACCTGAAGGTTGTTTATATTACCAGATGAAGTTGGCAACATAGCGTGTTTATCTGATTTACTGTCTTCACAAGCAATAAATAGCGCAAGTAAAGTTAGTGTGAAAATTAATTTTTTCATTTCAAGCAGTTTCATTTGTCCCTTTTAAAACACAAAAAATGTTTTATTAATGACCGTTAGTGTTCAATTAGATTTTTTTATTAAATACTATCTATCAAAAACCTTACCCTTTTGAAAGTTTTAGTTTCATTCCGGGCTTTAAACTTGTTCCGCTAATCCCGTTCCACTTCTTAATATTGTCAATCGTTATTCCCGGATATTTTCTTGATATACTCCAGAGACTGTCACCTTTTTGTACAATATACTCTTTGTTTTTAGGAGAACTTGAACTGTTTTGTGCTGTTGTAGCATTCGATTTTTTGCCTTTTGGGTAAATTAACAATCGTTGGCCAATTCTTAGGTTGTTGTTTCTTAGGCCATTCCAGGATTTTATGTTTCCTACGGTAACGCCATAATTGGCGGCAATTTTTCCAAGGTAATCACCATTTTTTACACGATAGGTAATTTGTTCATCTTGCTTGAAAAATTCAGGTAAGGGTTTATTGTTTTTTTCTGATTCAGCTTTCGCGTAAGCATATACAAGATTTTCATTACTTACAAAAGTTCCTAAAGCATCAATTGGCAACCTTAATGTATAGTTTTTGCCCTCAATAAATGGAATAATATCAAGTTTGTAAGAGGGGTTTAAAAACTGAAGTTCTTCCAGAGGTAGTTCCAAAAGCTCAGAGAGGTGCTGGAAGGAAATGGTCTGTTTGACATGAATAGTATCGGTTTCATAATAAGGAAACCCCGATTTTGGAACGGTAAAACCAAGCTCGTCAGCAAATTCAAAAATATACATCGTCGCCAAGAAAGCGGGAACATATCCTGCCGTTTCACGAGGAAGGTTGTGCCTAATGCTCCAGTAATCTTTGTTTCCTCCTGAACGTCTTATGGCTCTTGAAACATTTCCTGGGCCGGCATTGTATGCTGCCAATGCCAAATTCCAATCATTGAACACCGAGTGAAGGGTTGATAGGTATTTTGCTGCAGATTCAGTCGCTCTTAATGGGTCTGAACGTTCGTCCACATAGGAGCTTACTTCCATTCCAAACATTTTTCCAGTTGGGTACATAAATTGCCAAAGACCTGTGGCACCCACTCTTGACTTTGCACGCGGATTTAACGCCGATTCAACGATGGCTAGATATTTTAATTCTAGTGGTAGGTTATGCCTATCCAGTTCTTCTTCAAACATTGGAAAGTAGTAGTTGCTCAGGTTCATGAGCCTTTGCATAGACTTTTTTCTTGTTTTAAGGTAACGTTTAATAGTACTTTCAAGTGCTTTGGTATAGCTTACGTCAAAGGGTGTTTTGGTATTTAAAATCTCAAGCTGCTTAATGAGTATTTCGGTGGATAGCTCCTCATAAACTATGGTATCATTGGATTCAGACTCAAAATTTACTACTGAAGCCTGCATTTCATCAAAGAGTTCAGAGTTAAACAACTCTTTTTTCCACAGACTATCAATTTCACTTACTTGTTGATGTTGTTTAAAAATATAAAGAATACTGTCTTTTAAACTTTCAAATGTCGGTTGGTCAGTTTCAACATTGTGTGCGATCCAAGTTGAGTCAACTTCAGAAATACTTTGTTCAATCTCTAACTGTTCATCATCTTCTAGAGGAGTTACCTGAGCATTGACAATTGAAAAACAAACACTGAAAATTAAGGGGAAAATTATTTTTGGCATTGTTTTTTGTTAAGTTAACTGCAAAATAGTAAAAAATATTATATTCAACTATTGTTCTATTGGGTCTAATTTGAATTAATTTTCAATTGCAGCAATTCCAGGTAAGGTTTTGCCTTCAAGCATTTCAAGCATTGCACCTCCACCGGTTGATACGTAACTCACTTTTTTTTCTAAACCAAACTGTTTTACTGCAGCAACAGAATCGCCGCCGCCTACAAGTGAAAAACATCCATTTTTTGTTGCTTCAGCAATAGCAATACCCATGGAAATTGTTCCGTGTGAAAAGGGTTTCATTTCAAACACACCCACGGGCCCATTCCAAAGTATCGTTTTTGATTCTCTGATAACACCCGCAAACAGTGTATTGGTTTCTTTGCCGGTGTCCAACCCCATCCAGCCATCGGGTATTTCAGCAATAGGAGCTTGTTTTGTTGTGGCATTTTCAGAAAAACTGTCAGCAATTAGAGCATCCACCGGCAAATGTACTTGAACGCTTTTTTGTTTTGCTTGTTCCAAAATATGTAAGGCAAGCTCTAGTTTATCGTCCTCAACCAAAGAGTTTCCAACTTTACCTCCCAATGCTTTAATAAAGGTAAATGCCATTCCTCCACCAATAATTAAGTGGTCTATTGGGTCTAATATATTTTCAAGGATGGTTATTTTAGAAGATACTTTTGCCCCACCAATGATTGCAGTAACGGGCTTTTTGTTTTCTTTCATCACTTTATTGATGCTCTCAATTTCTTGCTCCAATAGCTTTCCAAAGCATTTTTTGCCATCAAAATATTCAGCAATAACAGCTGTTGATGCATGTGCTCTGTGAGCTGTTCCAAAAGCGTCGTTTACATAAAAATCGCCTAAAACTGCAAGTTGTTGAGCAAAGCTCAAGTCTCCCTGGGTTTCTTCTTTATAAAAACGCAGGTTTTCCAAAAGTAATATTTGCCCTGGTTTTAACTCTTTTGCAGCTTTTTCGGCTTTTTCACCAATACAATCTTCCACAAACTGAACCTGAACGCCAATTATTTCTGAAACAGTGTTCACAATGTGCTTTAATGAAAACCCTTCTTCTTTATTCTTTGGTCTTCCCAAATGTGACATTAAAATGCAACTCCCGCCATCTTCAAGTATTTTAATTATTGTAGGCTTTACGGCCTTAATACGTGAGGCATCTGTAACCTGATATTTTTCATTCAAAGGAACATTAAAATCCACTCTTATGAGTGCTTTTTTATTGTCAAAGTTAAAGTCGTTAAGGGTTTTCATATACTGAAGTTTTTATGCATTTTATCAGTCACTATTTCAGTGTCCTTTAATATCAAGTTGCATTTTTTGTTGATGAATTTTATTTAATAACAAAGATACTTTTTTCTAAGAACTGAAACATTAGGTTTGCGTTGATTTATTATATATTTGCGTATGCTGTTTTCAGAAGTTTTAGGTTTAGATTATCTAAAGAACCACTTAATTGCAGGTGTTCAAAACAATCGGATTCCTCATGCTCAATTATTTGTGGGTCAAGGTGTTTTGCCTTTGGCAATAGCCTATTCTCAATATCTTTTATGTGGCAATTCAGGAATGGAAAATACGGGCGGAAACACATCCTGTAACCTGAAGATCAACAAGTTATCTCACCCTGATTTGCATTTTGTTTACCCTGTTGCTACTAATGATAAAGTAAAAAAACACCCCGTTTCATCTCATTTTTCTGAGGAGTGGCGGTCCTTTTTGAATGAAAACCCTTATTCCAATTTATATGATTGGTACAACTATATTGGTGTAGAAAAAAAACAAGGTCAAATAAGTGTTGATGAAGCTCAGGATATGGTCAAGAGTTTATCTTTAAAGTCCTATGAGGGAGGGCATAAAGTAATGCTTATTTGGATGGCTGAAAAAATGAATATTTCCTGTGCCAATAAAATTTTAAAACTTTTAGAAGAGCCTCCTGAAAAAACTGTTTTTATTCTTATTACCGAAGATGAAGAACAGCTTTTGAGCACAATCAGATCGCGCTGTCAGATGTTGAAAATTCCACTATTGGCCGAAGAAGTTATTGCTCAAGGATTGGTTGAGAGAGAAGGTGCCGCATATGAACAGGCAAAAGGTTTTGCCAGGCAGGCTTCAGGAGTTTATAATAAAGCCTTACAACTTTTAAAGAACAAGAGTGAAGACAATGAATTTGAGAATTGGGTGATTTATTGGGTGCGAGCAGCTTTTAGAGCTAAAGGAAACAAAGCGGTGGTCAATGATTTATTGCACTGGAGTGAAAATATTGCCAGTACTGGTAGAGAGGTCCAGAAAAAATTTCTTGATTATTGTGTTTCTTTTTTTAGACAAGCATTGCTAATTAATTATAAATCGCATTCTCTTGTCTATTTAAAAATCAAATCTACAGATTTTGCATTGGAAAAATTTGCGCCTTTTATTCATGGACAAAACATTTTAGAGATCATCGAAGCTTTAGAAATTGCAAATTATCATATTGAAAGAAATGGAAATGCAAAAATTATTTTTTCCGATCTTTCGATTCAACTTACACGATTACTACACAAACCTTCTGAAAAATAATCTATAATATTTTATTATTAAAGTCTCGTCTTTCAATTGGTTTTTCTTATTGATATTTAAATAATTTAAGCCGATTTAAGAGGACTTCGTCTTCTTGGCAATAAGTTGGTTGTATTGCTCATATAATGTCATAATTCAGCCTCAAAACATCAATTATTGTTTTTTGAAGATGTATATGTGTGAAGAGTACTCTTTAGAAAATATTCCTGACAAATTAGAGACTGTTCCCATTATAACTGCTTTAATCCAATTGATTCTTCCAGTTTTATATTTTTCAGACAACATGCTAACATAAAAACTATCAAACCACATGGGTTTAATTTTCAAAAGCATAAACTCGTGCTTTTCTAAAATACGTTTTATTCCTTCTTTTGAAAAATGCCACAAATGCCTTGGCACATCATATGCTGCCCAATATTCTTTGTAAAATTGAGCGTCTTTAGATTTATAATTGGGAACTGCGATTATTAAAACACCTTTTGGTTTTAGTTTTTTTGAGATTTCAAAAATATATGAATCAATGTCCTGAACATGTTCAAGAACATGCCAAAGAGTGATAACATCAAAATTGGTTTCGTGAATATCCGTAAGGTTTTCAAAAACCGTAATGCCTTTATTGTGAGAAAGCGCTCTTGCATTACTATTTGGCTCTACTCCATAAACATTCCATTTAGCCTTTTGGGCGAGCGCTAAAAAGTCCCCCGTTCCTGAGCCAACATCCAATAATTTGCCTGATCCATTATTCAGCTTTTTTATGAGTCTTACTTTTTTGAGAAGGGCAATTTTTTTTGCAAGTTGATAGGCTTTGTCAAAGAGAGTAATTTTCGAATCCGTGTGGGAAATATACTCTTCACTTTGATAATATTTTTCAATGTCTTTTGGGACCGGTGTTGTTATTAAAAGGTCCTTTTTATTAGATTCAATTAATGAAAACTCTTCGCCAGAAACGAGGAAATCCTTTATTTTTAATACCGTTTTTTGTGTCAATTTCAATCGAAATTATTTATGTTTCACGTGGAACACTATCGGCCCATGTAAACCAACATTACTGAA
>NZ_CAXBAN010000127.1:0-6884 GCF_963973675.1 uncultured Planktosalinus sp.
TTAAGAAATTGATAAATAGGGTTTTAATTTTTTCACTACCATTAATTTTATTACTTATGGTTGGGGAATCCCTTCTTAGAAACATTCCCAATGATTATACTTATAAAAAGAACTATTTAGATAAAAATGCAAAAAACCTGAAAGGTTTAATTTTAGGAAGTTCTCATGCTTATAGGGGCATTATTGCCGAAGATTTTAACATAGAGACATTTAATGCAGCTTATATTTCTCAATCTTTAGATGTTGATTTTTTAATTTTTGATAAATATAATAGAGAACTCAAAAACTTAGATTTCTTAATTATTAATATTACTTACCCTAGCTTATTTAGCTCAGTGAAAACCTCAACTGAAAGTTGGAGAGTAAAAAATTATAATTTGTATTTTGGTTTTAATCTTGGATATAAACCCACCGATTATTCTGAAGTATTGAGTAATTCATTTGATTTAAATTGGAAAAGGCTTAACCGTTATTATATTAATTCTGAAAGTAATTTAATTCAAAGTTCAGAATTAGGAAGTGGAACAAAGAAAGGTAGCATCAACTTAGTGAAATCAGGAAAAACTGCCGCAAAAAGGCATACGAAGCCCGATTTGCCTTATTTTAAAGAGTACATTATGGGATTAAATGAAATTATAAAAGTGGCAAATGAACATAATGTAAAAGTTATAATAACAACAACACCCGCTTATAAATCTTATTTAACTGAGTTAAACCCACTTCAATTAAATGTAATGGACAAAACTTTGGATTCAATAGTACATTCTAACATTAATACTTTTAGATTTAATTTGTTAAACGATGTCAGGTTTATTGAGACAGACTTTTATGATGCAGATCATCTAAATTCTGAAGGGGCAAAAAAGTTTACAAGTGCTTTAAATTCATATTTAAAGGAATTATCTGATTAATTGTATTGAAACTATTTTATAGGTACTTTAGCTATATGGAAAAAACCATCACCGTCACCAAAACATTCCTCCCACCCATCGCCGAGTACCAGGCCATACTGCAACGTGCCTGGGACCAACAATGGTTGACCAACCGTGGCGAACTCGTTTTGGAACTGGAAGAAAAATTAAAAGTCTATCTGGAGGTGCCTTACATAACCTGTACCAACAACGGCACAGTCCCCCTGCAAATCGCCCTCGAACTGTTGGGCAAAGGCGGAGAAATCATCACCACACCCTTTAGTTATGTAGCGACCACGGCTGCCATTGTCTGGCAACACTGCACGCCCGTGTTTGTGGACATCCACCCTGAGTACCTCACTATTGATGAACGCCTCATTGAAGCTGCCATCACGCCCCATACCACGGCCATCCTCGCCACCCATGTATTTGGCAACCCCTGTGCGGTGGAGGAAATTGAAGCGATTGCTAACAAACACAACCTCAAGGTCATTTATGATGCTGCGCATTGTTTTGGGGTAAACTATAAAGGGCAATCGATTTTAAACTATGGTGATGTTAGCACATTAAGTTTTCACGCTACCAAGCTTTTCCATACCGGGGAAGGCGGAGCCATGGTGACCACAGATAATACTTTGCACAAACAGCTCTACAACTCTCACAATTTTGGGCACGACGGCCCGCTGGCGTTTCACGGTCTGGGCATCAACGGCAAGATAAGCGAACTCCAAGCCGCTCTGGGGCTGGCGGTATTGCCGTATATGCAGCACATCCTCACCGAACGCAAACGTGTGGTGGAAATTTATGACACCCACTTAAACTTTGAAAACCTACACAGATTAAAACCGCGAGAGGGCACCCAATGGAACTACAGCTATTACCCTGTAGTATTTCAAACCGAAGCCCAACTGCTAAAGGCCGAAAAAGCACTGCTTGAACAACAAATTGTACCCAGACGTTACTTTTACCCCGGGCTAAACACATTGCCCTATGTAGAGGCTGTGAACGTTCCTGTTTGTGACAGTAAGTACAAACGGGTGTTGTGTTTGCCTTTAAGTCACGAATTAAAAGAAAATGAGTTAGATATGATAACTTCAATACTAAATACGGAATTATGCTAATCGTTGGAGCTAAAGGATTTGCAAAAGAAGTTTTGGAAGTTTGCTATGAAAATGACAAACTTGATCATCTTGTTTTTTATGATGATATCCATAAGGACGCTCCTGATTTTTTATATAATACCTTCCCGGTTTTAAAAAGTTTTGAAGAAGCAAAAGATTATTTTAAAAACACTGACAATCATTTTACACTTGGCGTTGGGAATCCAAAGATTAGAGAAACATTATATCTCCGTTTTAAAGAACTAGGGGGAAAATTTATAGAAACAATTAGTCCAAAAGCAGAAATTGGTCATTTTGGCACTCAAATAGGAGAAGGCTGTAATATTTTGTCTAATGTAATTATTTCAAACCAGGTTAAGATTGGTAAAGGAGTTCTGGTATATTTTGGTAGTATTATAACTCATGATGTTATTATAGAGGATTTCGCAGAAATAGCACCGGGCGTTACACTTTTGGGCAGATGTATTATAGGAAAACGTACTTTTGTGGGTAGTAACGCAACCATATTGCCTGACGTGGTAATTGGGGAAAATGTGGTCATTGCTGCAGGAGCAGTAGTCACTAAAGATGTTCCAGATAATTGTATGGTTGCCGGTATTCCGGCCCTGTTAAAAAAACAGTTTTAAATGACAAATTTACCCTTAGTCAGTGTATGTATGATTACCTACAACCACGAAGCATATATAAAACAGGCCATTGAAGGTGTCCTAATGCAGCAGACTAATTTTGAAATTGAATTTATTATTGCTGACGATTGTTCTTCTGACCAAACAGAAAATGTAATAAGTGAACTTATTAAAAGTCATTCTGATAATATTTCTTTCAAATATACCAGGCATCATAAAAATCTTGGGATGATGCCTAATTTTATTTTTGCTCTTCAAGAATGCACGGGTAAATACATCGCCCTCTGTGAAGGCGACGACTACTGGACAGACCCCTTAAAACTGCAAAAACAGGTGGATTTTTTGGAGGGGAATATTGATTATGCTTATTGTGGGCATAAATCTTATGTGAAAAAAAATGAACAAATTCAAAAAATTGATTTAAATATTGAAATCCTTACTTTTAAAGAACTTATCTTTAAAAATAGATTAAACACAAGCACCTTAGTTTTTAGAAATAAGAGCATTGCACATATTCCTAATTTTTTTTATGAGTTGAGTGCGGGTGATTGGGCATTACAATTAATTGCCATCAAAGAAAGTAAAGCCTATATTTTAAAGGAGTATATGAGTGTTTACAGAGAACACAAAAAAGGTATTTGGAGTAGTTTAGATAAGAAAACAAAGTGTATGCAAGGAGTACAGCTTATGAATACCTTTAAAAATATCTATACTGACAAAAACTCAATTAAGTTAATTGATGCTGCAATTAATAAACGAAAAATTGCATTTGGTGTTAAAAATAGAACCTTTTTAAGTATTCTTAAACAGAAAATCAAAAGCCAGTTAAAAAAACTCAATCATTGAAAAACTTCACTTCAATATCTTTAAATAATAGTAATCTCGATATATACTATATCAGAACCTCAATTTTCAAGGCTCTTAAAGAAGTCTTGCCCTTGTTTCAAGGAAGTCTTCTTGACATTGGTTGTGGCAAAATGCCTTATAAAGAATATATTTTAGACCATTCTAATGTAAAAACATATACCGGTCTGGACATTGAAACTGCAAAGATTTATGATGCTAATATACAACCTGATTTCACTTGGGATGGCAAAAAAATGCCTTTTGAAAACGAATCTTATGATTGCGCTTTTGGTACTGAAGTGTTAGAACACTGCCCCGAACCTGAAGTTGTTTTAAATGAGGTTTACAGAGTCCTCAAACCGGGAGGTATCTTTTTCTTTACCGTTCCTTTTTTATGGAACCTGCACGAAACACCCCATGACGAATACCGGTACACCCCTTTTGCTTTAGAACGGCACCTTAAAAATGCAGGGTTTAAGGACATTGATTTAAAAGCTACCGGAGGTTGGCATGCCTCTATGGCACAAATGTTAGGACTATGGGTGCGCAGAAGCCCGATGTCGGGAAACAAACGTAAATTTCTTTCCGTACTTTTAAAACCTGTATTAAAATACTTAATAAAATTAGACAAACCACAAAAGGTCCAATTTAAAGAAGGACAAATGATTACCGGAATATATGGTATCGCAAAAAAATAATATGAACATCGCCCTCTTCACCCCCAACCAAAACCCTTATTCTGAAACCTTTATTCAGGCACATAAACATTCCCTGAAAAGGCGCGTATTTTATTATTACGGTGGTTTGTATGACATGAAATTAGAAGGACACCCACCACTGACACAAACAACTAAAAATGGGTTGCTTAAAATCAAACGCAAGGTATATCGTAAACCTTATTCCTATATCCGTGAGGAACTTTTGCTACACTCATTAAAAAACAACAACACAGATATAGTGTTGGTAGAGTATGGCACCCACGCACAGCAACTTATGCCTGTTTTAAAAAAGTCGGGCTTGCCGGTTGTGGTACATTTTCACGGCTATGATGCCTCGGTAGAGTCGGTGATCAAAAACCACAACAAGTACAAAGAGGTGTTTGAAAATGCTTCAAAAATAATAGCGGTTTCCAACGTGATGGTTGATCGCTTAAAAGCCCTGGGATGTCCTGAAAGTAAAATCATTTATAACGTCTATGGTCCCAGGCCCGAGTTTCACCTAGTGGAACCCACGTTTTCAAAAAAACAATTTATTGCCATTGGTCGCTTTACCGACAAAAAAGCACCTTATTACACCATCTTGGCATTTGCCGAAGCAGTAAAACAACATCCCGATGCCCGACTGGTCATGGCCGGCGATGGTGCTTTATTAAATATGTGTAAAAACTTGGCGAGACATCTCAACATAGAAAAAAACCTTGACTTTCCCGGGGTCGTTACAGCAGAAGAGTTCAGGGAAATTCTTAAAGTATCCCGGGCGTTTGTACAACACTCCATCACAGCAGCCAATGGCGATATGGAAGGTACACCACTTGCTGTGTTGGAAGCAAGCGCTGCAGGACTTCCGGTAATATCCACAAAACACGCCGGCATCCCTGATGTGATTGTTGACGGTAAAACCGGTTTGTTGTGTGATGAACACGATGTCGCTACGATGGCCAATCATATGGATATGCTTTTAAGTGATGTTGAAAAGGCAAAAGCGATGGGAGCAGCCGGTAAAGTACATATTGAAAAGTACTTTACATTGGAAAGGCATATCAATGAGCTTCAAAAAGTACTAGGAGATTCTTTAATATCCTAATTCAAAAATGAATAGCTAAAGTTTTTAGGGTTAGACAAGCAATTATTGCTTTCTATTATTCGAGGCTTCTAGTATTCAAACCCCTATATCTAGTCTATTTACCCTATATTCTTAATGATAGAATCTTTGCTTGTTCCAGTAGGCAGGCTTGTATATAGGTTGTAGCTTCCCTTAAGGTTTCTACTTTAAAAATTCAATACTAAACCGTAGCTTCTTCGATATTTTACCAATATAAGTCCCTATTTATGAAGAAATATTGAGGAAATATCGAAGAAGTTATGTATCTTTATACAGGAAATCTTGTAGTAAGCATAAAGGAACCATAAAGGAACCATAAAGGAACCTTAAAGGAACCTTAAAGTAAGCTAAGCACTACCTGCCAAGAAACAGCAAAGAAGCAAGCAGCTAAGCACCCATAAATACTAGTAATATGGCAAGAATTGTAAAAAGTCCCATAGGACAATTGAGCGGAAAGGCCGGGGGTTTGGTCTTTAAAACCGGTAAAAATGGCAATTATGTGAGTTCGTTACCGGTACACTCGAACACCAAACCCAGCCCGATACAAAAGTTGCAACGCAATAAAATGACGGTTGTGATGGAATTTATGAGGCCTTTTCAATGGGCATTCAAAGACTATTACTACCCGTTTCAGCAAAAGAAATCGGGTTTTCATGCAGCAAAATCCTATTATTTGAAGGAGGCTTTGGAGTATGATGACGGCCATTATAAAATCAATTACCCCAAAGCCTTGTTGACATTTGGTGATTTAAGAATGGTTGAGCATTTACAAATCACTCCGGATGTAGAGCATCATACACTCCAACTTCAGTGGACAGACAATAGTTCACAAGCCATGGCCTATCCTGATGATGAACTGTTGTTGTTGTTTTATGCCCCTGCAAATCACCAACGATTTATGTTTCCAAAACTTGCTCAACGAGCAGATGCTTCCGTGGTTTGTGATTTAAAAAGCAAACAAGTGCAGGAATACCACGTTTGGGTAAGCTTTTATCAACCGGAACAGCAACGTGCTTCCCCGAGTGTGTATGCCGGAAGTTTTGAGGTTTAAGGTTTTGTATTTAATGTTTTACAAACTGTAACGACTTATTGTTAAATCTAAGGATTTGTAAAACCTTCACAAACAGTCAGGCATTGTCGGGGGTTGTTTTTTAAATTCCGTTGATACAGGCTGATTCGGTCTTTTGTGGGTAGTGAACAGTTTAATTTTGAAATCAGCAATCAGTTTGTAGATTTAGCGTATAACCAACTACCGGGTTCAATAAAAAAACCACCTTGACCCCGGCGAGGTCACATATTTAAAATAAAACCCAACATCCAAGCCTACCTTTATATACACACAGATTTTGTAAAATGGATACAACAATCACGAAATATGCGACCCCTCCGGGGTCGTAAATATTACATTGAATTTGATATGATTGCTACAAATATGCGACCCCGCTGGGGTCGTATGTTTGAACATTAAATCATATGAAAACCATGAGATTAGTTTTTAGCAAAGAAAGCCTACATAATCCCGACCCCAGCGGGGTCAAATATTTGTAACACCAAACAAC
>NZ_CAXBAN010000128.1:0-6665 GCF_963973675.1 uncultured Planktosalinus sp.
TTCTCCTTCAGGCACTGATTGTGCTTTTACTTTTCCATTTCCTGACACTTTAACTTTTAGTCCCAGGTTTTCCAAAAGTGAGACTGCATCCATTCCGGCCATTCCTTTTACATTGGGTACTGCAGCATATTGTTTTTGTGATAATTCATAGTAGTCCTGAAAGTCATTTTTAATGGAAGCCTGGAGTATTTCAAGGTTATCAATTACATCAGAGCTTGGGGAGTCGATGTGAATTTTCTGCGCGATACTCTTAAACACAGGTCCTGCCACATCTGCTCCATAATAACCGGTACTTACTCTTGGCTTGTGAATAATGACAATACAAGAATACTTTGGGTTTTCTGCCGGAAAATATCCGGCAAATGAGGATATATATCTTCGGTTTGATTCAAAATCCTCCATCCAGTATTCTGTTTGTGCGGTCCCTGTTTTTCCCGCCATTGAAAAATCGGGTGAGTAAAGGGAGCGCCCGGTTCCATTTTCAACCACTTTTTTCAAAACCTCCTGTGTTTTTTTAATGGTTTCAGAAGATGCTATTTGCGGATTGATAACTTCTACACCAAAAGTTTCAATCTCTTTATTCCATGCCTTCACCTGACGGATGAACCTTGGTTTTACCATTACTCCGTCATTTGCGATGGCATTATAAAATGTGAGGGTTAGCAAAGGAGTCAAAGAAACCCCATATCCATATGCCATTGAAGGCAGCGCATTTTTGCTCCATGTTTTTTTATCTGAGGGGTGTGGTATTTTTGGTTTCCCTTCGCCTATAATTGGAAGGTCCAATTGCTTGTGCAGGTTCATTTTTTGAAGTAGTTCAACGAAACGGGCGGGATTGTCTTTATAATTTTCTTCAATTGCCCGTGCTATTCCAATATTTGAAGAAACCTCCATAACTCTTCCCATAGATATTTTTCCATAACCACCTTTACGAGAATCAGACACTTTTTTTCCATAAAAACTATAGGTACCATTGCCGGTGTCAATTACTGTGCTGGTGTCTATCACTTTGTCATCCAGAGCGGCTACAAAGGCCATCAATTTGAAGGTTGAGCCCGGCTCGTGGGACTCTCCGATCGCATAGTTGAGCTTTTCGTAATATGTTCCTTGACTGGTTCTGCCTAAATTGGAAACCGCTTTTATTTCACCGGTTTTGGTTTCCATAACAATTACAGTACCGTGTTCAGCTTCATAAAGCTCAAGTTGTTTCAATAATGCATGGTGAGCTATATCTTGAATATTGATATTGATTGTCGATATAACATCATAGCCATCTCGGGGTTCAATTTCATTTTCATCATAAATGGGTTTCCACTGCCCTTTTGCAATGCGTTGCTTAAGTCGTCTTCCATCACGTCCTCTCAGATATTCACCATAAGCTCCTTCTAAACCCACTCTCACAAAATGCCCGTTGGCATCTTTACGCTCATAGCCCACCATACGTTCAGCAATTTTCCCAATTGGATGTTCGCGAACAGTGCTTTGCTCTGTAATCATTCCTCCTTTGTATGGGCCGAGTTTGAAGAGAGGAAATTTTTTAACCTCCAGATAGTCTGAATAACTAATTTTTCTTTCTATTAATAAGTACCGATTTTTATTTGCTCTGGCATTTCTTAAAATGGACTCATAATGCGAAACCGATTTGTTGAATTTCTTTGAGAGCGCTTGTGAAAGTGGAACGATGTTTTGTTCAAAATTTTCAGCACTTACGGTAACCGCATCAAAGCGTATATCATATTTTGGGACTGATGTTGCGAGCAAGCTCCCGTCGTCTGCATAAACATTACCACGATTTGAAGGAATTACAAAGTTTTTAGTAGTGTTGATTTTTGCCAGTTCTTTGTATTTATCACCTTCGACAAACTGAATGTTAGTTATTTTAATCAAAACCGCCAACACAAAGAGAAATAAACATCCCGCAATGATGTAAAGCCGGTGTACAATATGTTTATCTTCAAATGCCATTATTGTGGTGTTTTTGACTTAATTACAATTTTAAAAGGTGGATTTTCTGAAGGTTTTAGACCTTTTTTTTCCAACTGGTTGACTACTTTACTTTCCATTTTAATTTTCATTAAATTGGAGCGAACTGCGACAAATTCACTTCGCAACTCTTTTACTTCATTGTTGATTTGTGCTATTTTATGAACTTTCTTGTCAGCACTGTGAGCACTTGAAATCATAATTAAAGCCAACAAAGAGAGGAAAATGATAAACTTCCAGTTTTTGAATGCGTCTTCATTTATTAAAAATTTTCCTTTTAATATGTCAACAATATTCTTTCTCACTTTAAAAATTATATTCGTTCGGCAATGCGGAGTTTTGCACTTCGTGCTCTGTTATTTTGTGCTACTTCATCATCATCGGGTACTATGAGTTTGCCAACTTTTTTAAAAGGCACCTCCACATGTCCAAATACGTCCTTTTCGGGCTCACCTTCAAAAAGACCATTTCTAATGAAGCGCTTCACTAAGCGGTCTTCCAGCGAGTGGTAGGAAATAAGGCTTAATCTTCCGCCAGCAGGCAATAAATCAACCGTTTGCAACAAAAACTCTTTGAGGGCTTGTATTTCCTGATTTACTTCTATTCGAATCGCCTGAAATAGTTGCGCCAGTATTTTATTTTCCTTGTGTTTGGGTAAAAACCTGCCCAATGCACTTTTTAATTCTTCACTGGTTTTTATGGGTTGCTTCATCCTGTTTTCAACGATCATTCGCGCCATTCCTGCAGCCGACTTTAACTCGCCATATTGAAAAAGGACATTTCTTAAATCCTTTTCGTTGTACTCATTAACAATATGATAGGCTGAGACCGCATTACTTTGATTCATTCTCATATCCAAATCGGCTTCAAACCGGGTTGAAAAACCGCGTTCAGCAACATCAAACTGATGTGATGACACTCCAAAATCTCCTAAAATTCCATCAACCTGTGTGATTCCGTGCAATCTTAAAAATCTTTTAATATGTCTAAAATTTTGATGTATAAGTATAAACCTGTTATCATCAATCTTGTTATTCAGAGCGTCTGCATCTTGATCAAAAGCAAATAACTTTCCTTTATCACTGAGTTTTGAAAGTATTTTTTTTGAATGCCCACCTCCGCCAAAAGTTACATCCACATAAACCCCTTCCGGCTTAATTTGTAAGCCTTTTACAGATTCCTTTAATAAAACCGGGTTATGATAATTCATTGCCTTCTTCAAGTTTGTCACCCATTACTTCTTCAGCCAAGTCTGCAAAATCTGTTGCCGCATCATCAATTGCTTTTTCATACTTGTTTTTATCCCAAATCTCAACAATATTGATTGCTGAGGACAAAACCAATTCTTTGTTTATTGAAGCAAAACCTATCAAATCTTTTGGAATCAACAACCTTCCTGAGGTGTCCAGTTCAATAACTTTTACTCCGGCTGTAAAACGTCTTACAAAGTCGTTGTTTTTACGGTTGAAGCGGTTCAGCTTATTTATTTTATGCATCAATTGCTCCCACTCAGCCATCGGATACAACTCCAAACAAGGCTGAAAGACTGCTCGTTTTAGCACAAACCCTTGCTCAAGCATCGGCGCAAGTTGCTTTTGCAAAGCCGAGGGCAACATAACTCGCCCTTTAGCGTCCGCTTTACATTCGTATGTGCCTATGAGATTGCGCATGATTTAGTTTAATTAGACTTTACAATTTCAAATATATTTATTTTTTCCCACTTTTTACCACTTTTTACCACTTTGTTGATAATTTTCAATTCAAACTAAGCATTTAGCCTTTAATTACTTAGCTTAAAAGGAATTCTAAAAAGCTTGAATTGTGAATAACTTAAAAATGTAAAAAGTTTAAAAAGCAGAAAAACCCCTCATGAAATAGTGGTGAAATGAAAAATAATTTATAACATTGAAATAACTATATTTGTCAATGTAATCAGGATTGAATTGTATGATTAAAAATTTGAAACAAGAAGGAAAATTCAATTATTTTGAAGTCGGCGAAGGAAAACCGATATTAATATTACATGGTCTAATGGGTGGTTTGAGTAATTTTGACACTGTGACTAGTTACTTTTCAGAAAAAGGGTATCATGTCATTCTCCCGGAATTACCAATTTACACTTTACCGCTGCTCAAAACCAATGTTAAAAATATTGCCACATATGTAAAAGACTTTATTGTCCATAAAAAATTGGGGGAAGTAATTTTATTAGGAAATTCACTGGGCGGACATATTGCTTTGTTATGTGCCAAGTTATACCCTGAGCACATTGAAGCTCTGGTTATTACAGGAAGCTCCGGTTTGTATGAAAGTGCGATGGGAGAAAGTTACCCCAAAAGAGGCGACTATGAATACATCAAGCAAAAAGCAGAAAATGTCTTTTATGACCCGGCAGTGGCCACTAAAGAAATTGTCGATGAAGTATATGAAACTGTCAATGACCGTAATAAACTTATCAGAACTCTGGCTATTGCTAAGAGTGCCATTAGACACAATATGGCAAAAGACCTGCCAAAAATGAACCACCCCACTTGTATAATCTGGGGAAAAAATGACCAAGTAACCCCACCAGATGTTGCTGAAGAATTCCACCAACTTTTACCTGATTCAGACTTGTACTGGATTGATGAATGTGGCCATGCGGCAATGATGGAACACCCCAAGGAGTTTAACATTCACCTGAATCACTGGCTCACAAAACGGGGAATTTAAAAAATCATGCAAATAAAATCTGCTGAATTTATTCTAAGTAACAGCGATGTTGAAAAATGCCCGGCATCCCGCATTCCTGAATATGCCTTTATTGGCCGTTCTAATGTTGGAAAGTCGTCTTTAATCAATATGTTGATGCAACGAAAAAGTCTTGCAAAAACTTCCGGAAGACCGGGAAAAACCCAACTCATCAATCATTTTCTAATCAATAAAAACTGGCATTTGGTCGATTTACCCGGTTATGGTTATGCACGGGTTTCTAAAAGCAGTAAAAAAGTATTTCAAAAATTTATTACTGATTATTTTCTTAAAAGGGAACAACTGGTTTGTGCTTTTGTATTAATTGATTGTCGACACGATCCTCAGCCTATTGATTTGCAATTTTTGGAATGGCTGGGTCAACAACAAATTCCATTTTCAATCATTTTTACTAAAGCAGATAAACTCAAACCCAATGCGCTGAAAAGAAATGTTGGTGCATACAAGCTAAAACTTTTGGAAAGCTGGGAAGCACTTCCGCCTTGTTTCATCACCTCGTCTTCTAATTCCACCGGGAGGGATGAGGTATTGCAATATATCGATGATATCAACTCGGAATTTGAGTATTCCTAAAACTTTTACCATTTACTTCAATTAATTGAATTAATTCGTCTACGGTAGAAATTTCACTCAGCTTTTTTGTAGTTACAAAAACCTCCAGGTCTTGAAAATTTTCAATCAAAACGACGGGAAAACTATGTTTTGCCCCAAATTTTGAAGCATATTTTTTTTGAAATTCATCTCTATGTAGAAAAACCATTTCAAAAGCACTTTCTTTTCTGAATTTTTTCCACTTTTTGTTCTCTGAAAAAGTTCCATAGGTTAGTGCACACAAATTACATTGATATGTTTTTGGACTGGATTGTTTATGGACAGCATCAAGCAGCGCATTTAATTTTCCTGAATTTGCATTGTAGATAAAAATAAGTTTTGACATAATCAAGAGGGGTTAAGATAAAGGCCAGCATAATCAAAAAACTAACGATTCAATTCAAGTTTTTCTGCAAAGTATTCTGTGAAATCACGCATAGTAGCGCTCATTTTTTCATCATTAGTAGCCCGTTCAAAGGTGTCGGCCATCGCACTTAAGGTTTGGTGAAAAAATTGCTTCATTTCATCTAAAGGCATATCTTTAGTCCACAAATCGATACGCAATGACTCTTTGTTTTTACTATCCCAAACCGAAAGCATCAAAGCTTTGGTTTCTTCGTTTTGTACACCACCATCTGCTGCTGTCCAGTGCAGTTTTTCAGGTATTTTATTTTCATCAAGAGTGACATCAATTTCGATGGTTGATTTATGTGTTTTTGTCATTATTTTCTGGGTTTAAATTTTGAATTTTTGAATAGTTCACTTGCAGGGGTTTGGAGCAGCGATTTTAAGTCTGGATTAGTGGTTTCAGCAAATGCTTTTACTATTTGCCAACCCATATATTGACCCAATCTGGCTGGAGATTCATTGTCTAGTTCCAAATAAAATTTAGAAAATGGGCCTGGTAGGATAAAGCGGGATGCCAATTTTGGATCTGTACTAAAGAGCAATTCCCGTTCAACAAAATAACGCCATATTTCTGCTTCGTTGTCAACAGCCCATTTCATTTCTTCCTTTGAATACCCCATAACTTCATTGTCCTCATAATTAGGCAACAATTGCTCCTTGAGATAAATTACTTTCCCAGCATACACCATTTGGTCGATAAATGTCCTGCTTGATGGTGGTTTTATGTAATTTTGAGCGATGGCTTCAGTTACTTCAGGCAGCAACTGATTGGGCCCAAGATTTTTAGAAATATACTTGTTGATATCTACATAAAAATGATGTTCACTGCCAAGAAAATTATCCAGTCCCACCAACAGCAGGCTATCTGCATAAATGACCCTGTTTCTGTAATCAACTTCAGAAATTAATGTAATTATTTTGGGTTCTATAAA
>NZ_CAXBAN010000129.1:0-6653 GCF_963973675.1 uncultured Planktosalinus sp.
AACCGTTGGCTCGCTACCTTCCATTACGGCTACACAAGAGTTGGTCGTTCCTAAGTCGATTCCAATTATTTTACTCATAACTTGTATTTAAATTTTTAACTTGTTTTTTTCTCACTACAATTCAGACAATGATTATGCCATCGAAAAGTTTATGACAGGTTGGCAGTCTCTAAGTAATTAATTTCACTCCAAACTGTATTACCCGCCTAAATATCTACTTCAACTTATACTTTAAAAAAAAATGGACTGATATCTCTATTTGAGATACGAATCCATTTTTAATAAAATTAATAAAATAAAATACTTTATTTCTCAGGAATATTTTCTAAAATTTCCAACACAAACTTCCAGTATTTTTGAGCTGAAGAAATACTGGCGCGCTCATCAGGTGAATGAGCTCCCCTAATTGTGGGGCCAAATGAAATCATATCCATACCCGGATAATTTTGTCCTAAAATACCACATTCCAGACCAGCGTGACAGGCTGCTACATTGGCCTTTTGGTTATTCATTTTATAGTAAATATTATCCAATACTTTTAAAATAGCACTATCGGGATTGGGTTCCCAGCCTGGATAATCACCAGTCAATGTTACGTCACAACCCATTAGTTCAAAAGTTGAACGCAGGCTGTTTGCCAAATCCATTTTTGAACTCTCCACTGAAGATCGTGTCAAACAACCAATATGTATCTTACTGTCTTGTACTAAAACACGAGCAATATTATTGGAAGTTTCAACCAAACCTTCAATTGCCGGGCTCATCCTAAAAATCCCGTTATGAGCTGCATAAATAGACTTTACTAAAAGCTTCTGTGCGTCTGCATTCATAACACTTTCAGGTACAGCTGTTTCATTGATTTCAATTTTTAAAGTAGGTTCCGGGATTTTGAATTCGGTTTTAATGTCTTGAATTAAAAGCTGTAATTCAGCTAAAAAAGCCTCTTTTTGTGTGTTTGAAATAACTACAACAGCATTGCTTTCCCTCGGAATGGCATTACGAAGACTTCCACCGTCTATGGAGCCAATTTGTGCGCTAAATTTCTCTGTGGCTTTAAAGAGTAAACGGTTCATCAACTTATTGGCGTTACCCAAGCCTTTGTGAATATCCATGCCACTATGTCCACCCTGCAAACCTTTTACGGTAACCAAAAACGCTGTACTGTTCTCTTTGGGTGTTTCAGTAGTGTAATTTCTGGTTGCCGTGACATCAACCCCACCGGCACAACCAATCCCGATTTCATCATCTTCTTCGGTATCGAGGTTTAGTAGGATTTCACCGTTAAGTAAACCACCTTCCAACCCCATGGCTCCTGTCATTCCGGTTTCCTCATCAATGGTAAACAAGGCTTCAATATCTGGGTGTTTAATTACTTTACTTTCAAGAATCGCCATAATGGTTGCTACTCCCAAGCCATTGTCGGCTCCCAGTGTAGTGCCTTTTGCACGTACCCAATCACCGTCAATGTACATTTCTATTCCTTGTGTATCAAAATCAAAGTTGGTGTCGTTATTCTTTTGATGCACCATATCCAAGTGTGATTGCATCACGATAAGCTTTCGGTTTTCCATCCCAGGGGTTGCGGGTTTTTTGATAATGACATTCCCGACTTTATCAATGTGGGTTTCAAAACCGAGATCTTCACCAAACTGTTTCATAAAAGCAATGACACGCTCCTCCTTTTTAGAAGCACGGGGTACTGCATTTAAATCTGCAAACTTGTTCCAAAGGGCTTGAGGTTCTAAATTTCTTATTTCCTGACTCATATTTTTATTTGATTTTGGACAAAGGTAAAGAATTGTTTTGGGTTCAATTTTCAAAGGTTTCATAAATTTGCTCTATTTTAGGGGCCACTATGAACAGACGCACCAAAATCATTCTAACACTCCTGCTTGTAGCTCAAATGATAGGCCTGAGAGCGTTATCTTACTTTCCGGAGTTAGTTGAAAACTATTACAGTTTAGGTATCTTTCCGGTAGTATCAAAAATTTCAAGATATCTTTTTGGATGGATTCCGTTTTCTGTAGGGGATGTGTTTTACAGCGCACTAGTCATTTTAGTAGTTCGCTGGTTGTATTTTAACATTAAGCGCGTTAAAACAAAACCTGTTGGCTTTTTTTTGGATATTACAGCAACACTTTCTATTGCTTATTTTGTTTTTAATGTAATGTGGGGGTTTAATTACTACAGAGTTCCGTTGCACCAAACTTTAAAAGTTGAACGCGAATACACAACAGAAGAGTTGGTTGCTTTTACTGAACAATTAATTGTAAAAGCAAGTGCACTTCACAATACCCTTGCAGGTTCAGATTCTGTTAAAGTAGTTGTACCCTACACACAAAATGAAATTTTCAATATTTCAACTAACGGATATGAAACCTTAAGCAAAAAATTCCCCAGCTTTTCTTACCACCCTAAAAGCATTAAAGCATCCACTTGGAGTTTAGGCCTGACTTATATGGGATATAGTGGTTATTACAACCCATTTACTGCCGAAGCCCAGGTAAATGATAGGATTGTTGGCCATAGATTTGCAGTTGTTACTTGTCACGAGGAAGCACATCAACTTGGCTATGCCGCTGAAAATGAAGCCAACTTCTTAGCCTATTTGTCTGCATCTCATAACGATGACATTTATTTTCAATACTCAGGAACCATTTTTGCTTTGAGATACTGTGTCAATGAACTGGCAAGAAGAGACATGAATATATATGACGAAGTTATTGAAACTGTACCTTTTGGAATTCTTGAAAGTTATCGGGAGGTTAGGGAGTTTTGGAAATCCTACGCAGGTCCTGCTGAATGGGTTTCCAAAGTATTTTTTGATACTTTCTTAAAAGCAAATAATCAGGACAAAGGAATAAAAAGTTACAGTTATATGGTGGCTTTATTAGTCAATTATCACAAAACAAATGCAATGTAGTAGACGCCACAGTTCTTAAAATGTTGTTAAAAATGTTGTGCCGGGCTTATTTAATGACAAGTGTTTTTATATTTAGAAATTTATTATCAATAATTGACTTTTGAAAATGACCATCAAAATTAAATTCCAACACTCACGAATAAAATTTTTGGTTTTCTTTCTTTTTCTCTTCAACTTAATATTTATTTAACAAATGAAAAAACTTTTACTACTATTCCCCACATTCTTGTGCGCACTGTTAGTTACATCACAGGAATATTTTCCAAAAAATGATGGTGTTAGGCACACCAATACCAATTTTACTGCATTTACAAATGCAACTATTTTTGTGACCCCCACTCAGAAAATTGAAGGTGGAACACTTCTTATTCAAAATGGCAAAATTGTTCAAGCCGGTAAAAACATCACTATTCCTCAAAATACCGTAACAATAAACCTTGAAGGAAAGCATATTTACCCTTCGTTTATTGACCCATATAGCGACTTTGGAATTGAAAAGCCAAAACGTTCAGGTGGAGGAAGATCTGCTCAATATGAAGCTTCCCGTTCAGGGTACTATTGGAATGACCACATCAGAACAGATATCAATGCCTTTGAAAAATTCAAATTTGATGATAAAAAAGCAAAAGAGCTTGTCAATGCCGGCTTTGCAACCGTTGGCACACATCATCAGGATGGTGTAGCTCGCGGCACAGGTATGACGGTGACACTCAATACTCAGGGTAATGATAACGAACGCATTTTACAACAAAAAGCCACGCAGCATTTTTCATTTTCTCGAAGCCTAGAAATGAATCAGTCCTACCCTAGCTCAACAATGGGAACGATGGCCTTGCTAAGACAAATGTATTATGATGCAAAATGGTATGAACAAGACAATGCAGAAACCAAAGACCTTGCCCTGGAAGCACTCATCGCTTCAAAAAACCTACCAGCAATCTTTGAGTCAAAAGATAAACTGAACAACCTCAGAGCCGATAAAGTTGGAGACTTGTTTGAAATTCAATATACCCTGGTTGGAAGTGGTTTTGAATATGAAAACATTCAGGAGGTGAAAGCCACTAATGCAACTTATATTATCCCACTTAATTTTCCGGATGCCTATGATGTTGCAAACCCTTATCAGGCTGCATATGTATCACTTGCAGACATGAGGCGCTGGAACCAGGCTCCTTCAAACCCAAAAGTTCTTGCAGAAAACAACATCCCTTTTGCGTTTACAACACATGATTTAAAGTCTCCAAAAGAAGTAGTGTCAAATATTCAAAAAGCAATCATTTATGGACTTTCTGAAGAAAAAGCTTTAGAAGCCCTTACTACCGTTCCTGCTCAAATTTTAAAAAACAACGATATAGGAAATTTAAATAAAAATTCTCACGCTAACTTCATCATTACATCAGGACCTGTTTTTGATAAAGAAACTATAATTTATGAAAACTGGATTCAGGGTATCAGACATGAAATAAATGATAGGTCTCAAAAAGACATTCGAGGAAATTACAACCTCATTGCGGCCGGATCTACTTATCAATTATCTATTACTGGTGAGCCTTCAAAGCCTAAAGCAGAGATAAAACAAGATACTGTATCTTATAAAGCAAATTTAAGTTACTCAAAAAACTGGATTGAGTTATCCTTTAATAAAGAGGATGAAACTTACAGAATGACTGGTATTGTTCCATCAGATTCTAATACACTTTCGGGTAGGTTGGTACTCCCCAATGGAAATGAATCTACCTTCAGGGCAACAAAAACAGGAAACGCTGAAGAAAATGAAATCAAAGAAGAAAAAGAAAAGCAAATTCCTGAAGTAATGCCTGTTACTTACCCCAATATTGCCTACGGAAACAAAAGCTTGCCAAAAGCTCAAGACATCCTTTTTAAAAATGCAACAGTTTGGACAGGTGAGGAAGCAGGTATCCTTGAGCAAACCGATGTACTGATTAAAAATGGGAAAATCTCTAAAATAGGAACAGACCTCTCAGATTCTGGAGCTAAAATTGTTGACGCAACAGGAAAACACCTCACAGCAGGAATAATCGATGAACACTCTCATCTGGCACTTTCGTCTGTCAATGAAGGCGGGCACAACTCTTCTGCAGAAGTAAAAATGGAAGATGTAGTGGATCCAGATGATATTGGCGTTTACAGAGCGCTGGCAGGAGGTGTAACCTCAGCCCAACTACTCCATGGTTCGGCTAACCCTATCGGTGGACGCTCTGCCATTGTAAAGTTTAAATGGGGTGAAACCGCAGAAAATATGATCTACAAAAATGCTCCAAAATTTATAAAATTCGCTTTGGGAGAAAATGTAAAACAATCAAATTGGGGTTCCACAACCCGATTCCCGCAATCTAGAATGGGTGTAGAACAGGTTTATATGGATTATTTCCAGAGAGCGAAAGAATATGAATCCAAAAAGAAAAGCGGAAAAGCTTATCGCTTTGACGAAGAAATGGAAACTCTGGTTGAAATTCTCAACGGAGTACGCTTTATCAGTTGTCACTCCTATGTGCAAAGCGAAATTAATATGCTAATGAAAGTAGCAGAAAAATTTAATTTCAATGTCAACACTTTTACGTGTAAGAGAAATTATGGAAAAACACGGTGTAATAGGCGCTTCAACTTTCAGCGACTGGTGGGGTTATAAATTTGAAGTCAATGATGCAATACCTTACAATGCTGCCATTATGTATAATGCAGGTCTTAACGTGAGTATCAACAGTGATGATGGTGAAATGATCAGGCGTTTAAATCAAGAAGCTGCAAAAACAGTCAAATACGGAGGAGTTCCTGAATATGAAGCCTGGAAAATGGTTACTATCAACCCGGCTAAAATGCTCCATATTGATGATCGTGTTGGGAGCATTAAAGTAGGAAAAGATGCCGATGTAGTATTATGGAATAACAATCCACTTTCAATGTATGCCAAGCCTGAAAAAACGCTAATCGAAGGTGCTGTTTACTTTGATACTGAAGAAGACTTGCAAAAAAGAAACGCCATCAAAAGAGAACGAAATGAATTGATAACGATGTTGTTAAATGAGAAAAATAGAGGAGGTAAAACGCAAGCGCCACGCAAAAAGCCTCAACGTGACTTTCATTGTGAAACTGATCACCTTGAAGAAGGATTTCACACTCATCATTAATTAAATCTTTAATGCTCAAAAAAATTAAAAAATGAAAACTATCTATAAAATTTTTAGTGTATTAACACTCATATTTATAAGTGTCAATACAACTACTGCACAACAAACCCCGGCACCCGCTCAATCAGAAATCATTTCTATAACAGGAATTACAGCACATATTGGAAACGGTAATGTTATAGAAAATGCAACCATTGTTTTTGAAAATGGAAAAATTACAGAAATTGGAACGGGTATCACTGCCAAAGGAAAAGTAATAAATGCAGAGGGACAGCATGCATATCCCGGCTTTATTACTGTAAACAACACGTTGGGACTAGGAGAAATTGATGCCGTTAGAGCCAGTATGGATGTCAATGAAATTGGAAGTATCACGCCAAATGTAAGAAGCTTAATTGCTTACAACGCAGAAAGTAAATTAGTTGAAAGCATGCGCCCCAATGGAGTTTTATTAGGACAAATAGTTCCACGTGGTGGAAGAATAACTGGAACCTCTTCGGTAGTTCAGTTTGATGCCTGGAACTGGGAAGATGCTGCAGTAAAAATTGATGATGCCATACACATGAATTGGCCTAACAGCT
>NZ_CAXBAN010000130.1:0-6647 GCF_963973675.1 uncultured Planktosalinus sp.
CCATTGTTTTTAAAGTAATTTAACAACTCACTGTCTGAAGGAATTGCCGGTGTATAAACTACAAGGGTGGTTTCTACATCAAAGTTTTCTTCAACTGAAGTTACCCGATCTTCATAATTCACCAGAATTTCTTCACTGAATAAAGATGCTGTTAGTTTTGTTGCTGTTTTATCATATCCGTAGACCGTTTTACCTAAGGCAGCACAATAGCGAGCCAATGCACTCATGCCGATCCCGCCGATACCTATAAAAAAAACTGTTTGTATGTGTGTGTTCAAATTCATACTCCTTTTTTTAATAAGGTTTCAATTTCGTTTACTATGGCTCGTGTTGCGTGGGGTTTGCCAAATTTTAAAATATTTTCTCCCAATTGTTTTTGATGTTCCTCAGAGTCAATCAGGTCTTTGAATTTACTTTCAAAATGTTTATCAATCTCATTTTCCTCCAGAAGAATTGCACCTTTTTCGGCTTCAATGGCAAGGGCATTTTTCTTTTGATGATCCTCAGCAACGTTGGGTGAAGGAATAAAGATTACCGGTTTACCAACCAGGCACAACTCAGAGACTGAAAGTGCTCCTGCTCTGGAAATAACAACATCGGCTGCTGCATACGCAAGATCCATCTGGTATAAAAAATCAACCACTTGAACGTTCTTATTCTGATTGTGTTTTTTATAGGTATCATAATAATAGGCTCCTGTCTGCCAGATTAACTGAACACCAAGTGTTTCAAATAACGACAGGGAATGTTCAATGAGCCGGTTGATGGTTCTTGCACCCAGACTACCACCCAGCACAAGCAATGTTTTTTTGCTTTCATCCAGATTGAAATGCTTCAATGAGAGTACTCTTTTATCAGAAACGTTGACGATATCCTGTCTGACCGGGTTTCCTGTAAAAACTATTTTCTCTTTTGGAAAAAACTTCTCCATTCCGGGATAGGCCACACAAATGGTTTTTACTTTTTTTGCCAGCCATTTATTGGCAACTCCAGCAAAAGAGTTGTTCCTGAATCAAACAGGGAATCCCTTTAGAGGACGCTACTTTCAATAAAGGGGCACTAGCAAAACCACCCGTTCCTATAACAACATCAGGTTGAAATGTTTTGATGATTTTTCGTGAACGCGCTATACTGTGAATCAATTTAAAAGGGAAACTTAGGTTTTTAAAGGTCAACCTTCGTTGGATACCGGATATCCAAAGTCCTTCAATTTCATAGCCGGCTTTAGGCACTTTTTGCATTTCCATACGATCCTGAGCACCAACAAACAAAAAGCGGGCTTGGGGAAACCGCGCCTTTAGTTCGTTAGCAATTGCTATCGCCGGGTAGATATGACCACCGGTTCCACCTCCTGACACTATGAATTTATACTGCTTCACTTAATATATCTAATGGATTTTCTTCGTCTACTTCTTTTTTTACTTCAATTCTTTTTGCGCTTACACTTAATATGATCCCCAACGAAAGACAGGTCATCCAAATGGATGTCCCACCACTACTTATAAGTGGCAAGGTTTGTCCTGTTACCGGAAATAATTCAACCGCTACCGCCATATTGATGAATGCCTGAAAGATGATAGGAATTCCCACAGCAATCACTACCAGTTTGCTAAAACGGGAGTTTGCCTTTCCAGCAACTATTAAAATACGAAACAGCAACCACACATATAAGAACATCAACAACAAGGCTCCTGCCAACCCAAACTCCTCAATGATAATAGCAAAAATGAAATCTGAAGAGGACTGAGGCAAAAAGTTTTTTTGTACACTTTTTCCGGGTCCTAAACCTGTAACTCCACCTGTTGCAATGGCTATTTTAGCTTTTTCAATCTGATAACCTTCTTCGGCATCTTTGGAATCTGTAAAGCTTTCAACTCTGCTGATCCAGGTATCTACCCTGTTGGGAAACACACCCGGAAAGGCTTTTGCCGTTAGAACAAAAAGCGACAGCATTACAAAGCCTACTCCTAAGATTGTAGCCAAATACCTGAATGGATAGCCTCCCATAAAAACCAGTAGCACGACCATAGAAAATAAAATTGCTGCCGTTGAAAAGTTCGCCGGAAGAATGAGCCCTACAACTAAAAATACGGGCACCCATAAAGGCAGGATACTCTCTTTAAAAGAAATAATTTTATCTTTAATTTTAGTGAGGTAGGTAGCAACATAAACCATCAAAACAACCATGGCCAGCGAGGAGGTTTGAAAGGTAAAGCCTACCAATGGAATTTGTATCCATCGACTGGCATTGGCTCCCTCTATAGTAGTTCCCTGAGCCAGCGTATAGATTAATAAAGCAATAACAATTGGAATACCAATAATTGAAAAAGCCCTGAAATAGTTATAAGGAACTCTATGTACTGCATATAAAATTACAAAGCCTAAGCCTAGATGCATGCCGTGTTTTAATAAATACCCAAATGTATTGCCGTTGCCGTATAAATATGCCAGGTTGCTGCTTGAACTATACACCGGCAAAAATGAAAGCAATGCCAACAAAGCAGCAATGGCCCAAATGGCCTTATCTCCTTTAATATGTTGCAAATACTTTTTCATTTATTATAATTTAAGTTTTAGAGGTTTCTCACTGCATTTTTGAATTGACGACCCCGATCTTCATAATTTTCAAATAAATCAAAACTGGCACAGGCCGGAGACAATAATACAGTATCACCCTTATCTGCCAGTTTGTAAGCAAGTTCCACCGCTTCTTTCATTGACTCTGTCTGTGTTAATACAGGCACTACATTTCCAAAAGTGTTAATGATTTTTTCATTGTCCAATCCCAGACAGACAATGGCTTTTACTTTTTCATTTACTAAGGGTAGTAGTTCCTCATAGTTATTACCTTTATCAACCCCTCCAACAATCCACACTGTGGGGCTGCTCATACTGTCTAACGCATAAAATGTTGCGTTGACATTTGTTGCTTTAGAGTCATTTATATACGTGACATTTTGAATCTTGAGTACCGTTTCCAATCGGTGTTCTACACTTTGAAAGTTGGTTAAGCTCTCTCTGATTGTTGCTTTTCTGATACTCAGCAACTTTGCAACGGTAGACGCTGCCATTGCATTTTTAAGGTTGTGACTCCCTTGTAATTCTAAACTTTTTGTAGGCATTTCTATGGTTTTATTTTTTATTGTAATTGTAATTTTATCATTGTTTATGTATGCTCCCTCATCGAACTTTTTGCGTAATGAAAAAGGCATTTTTTGAGATTGTACACTATTGTTTAACATCCACTTTTCTATCACCGGGTCATCAGCGTCATAAATAAAATAGTCGGCATCTGTTTGATTCATTGTGATTCTAAACTTTGAGTTGATATAGTTTTCAAATTTATAATCATACCGATCCAGATGATCTTCTGTGATGTTGGTCAATACTGCTATATGGGGTCTGAAGTTGACGATACCGTCCAGTTGAAAACTACTCAGTTCCAGCACATAAAAGTCATTTTTTTTCTCTGCTACCTGTGCTGCAAAACTTTGACCGATATTTCCTGCTAAACCCACATTAAGCCCCCCCTTCTTAAGGATGTGATGTGTAAGGCTTGCCGTTGTGGTTTTGCCATTGCTACCGGTGATGCCAATGATGATTGCATTAGTGAACTGAACTGCAAACTCAATTTCAGAAATCACAGAAATACCGTTTTGGTTAAGCTCCCTTACAAGAGGAGCTGAATCTGGTATTCCGGGACTTTTCATAACCACATCTGCAGTCATTATTAGCGATTTGGAATGTTTTTCTTCTTCCCATTCTATCTCATTATGTATAAGAACTTCCTTGTATTTTGATTTTATTTTTTGTTTATCAGAGACAAACACTTTATAACCTTTTTGTTTTCCCAACAGTGCGGCACCTACCCCACTTTCTCCTGCTCCTAAAACCACCAAGCGCTTCATTATCTGACTTTTAATGTTACAATAGCCAGAACCGCAAGAATAATTCCCACGATTAAAAACCGGGTTACTATTTTACTTTCATGAAACCCTTTAATTTGATAATGATGATGAATTGGTGACATTCTGAAAATACGTCTTCCTTCACCAAATTTCTTTTTCGTGTATTTAAACCAACTTACCTGCACCATTACTGAAAGAGTTTCTATAAAAAAGATTCCACACAATATTGGGATGAGCAGTTCTTTACGCACGGCGATTGCAATAACCGCAATGATTCCACCTATGGTTAAACTTCCGGTGTCACCCATAAACACTTGTGCCGGATAGGCATTATACCATAAAAACCCAATGAGTGCTCCTACAAATGCCATGATAAAAATGGTCATTTCTCCGGTTCTTGGTATGTACATGATATTGAGGTAATCTGAAAAAATCACGTTGCCCGAAACCCAGGCAAAAATGCCCAAAGCAATAACTATGATAGCAGAAGTTCCTGCTGCCAGACCATCAATACCATCTGTGAGGTTGGCACCGTTAGATACTGCCGTTACTATAAAAATCACGATGGGAATAAACAAGATCCAGGCATATTTTCCGTAGCCCTGACCCAGCCATGTAATAAGGGCAGAGTAATCAAACTCATTGTTTTTCATAAATGGAATGGTGGTTACCAACCCCTTTGTTTCTTTATTGATAAGTTGCTGTTCGCTCAAATCAACAATTTGATGTGTTTTAGGCTTTACATTGTCATCCATTTTTACAGTAATTTGTGGATGAAAATACATTGTAGCTCCGATTATGATTCCCAAAACAACCTGGCCAAACACTTTAAATTTACCGGGCAGACCCTGCTTATTTTTTTTAAAAGTTTTTATGTAGTCGTCAATAAAACCAATGATTCCCATCCAAATTGTGGTGAAAATGAGCATGATAACATAAATATTATCAAGCTTGGCAAACAAAAAAACAGGGATCAAGGTGGCCAAAATAATAATGAGTCCTCCCATTGTAGGTGTACCAGCTTTTTCATTTTGACCTTCGAGTCCTAAATCTCTAACTGTTTCGCCAATTTGTTTTTTGCGGAGATAATTGATGATTTTTTTACCGAATACAATAGCGATAAACAATGAAAAGATTATTGCCATCGCTGAGCGAAAAGAGATAAATTGAAACAGCCCTGTTCCCGGGATGTTAAAATTGGCATCTAAGTATTCAAATAAATAGTACAGCATATTATTTGTTTAATTCTTTTAAGAAGCTGTTTACAATTTTAAAATCATCAAAATCAAAGCGCTCTCCTTTTATTTCCTGATAGGTTTCATGGCCCTTTCCGGCAATAAGTATGATATCATTCTCAGTTGCTAGCTGGCAGGCCGTTTTGATGGCTTGCCGTCGGTTTGAAATCGCAAGGGTTTTTTTGAAATTTTGAGGCTCTACTCCTTTTTCAATATCTCTTATGATTGCATCAGGATCTTCATTACGCGGATTGTCACTGGTAAAAATAACTTTATCACTTAATGCAGAGGCTATGTGTCCCATTTTAGGCCTCTTACCTGCATCTCGATTGCCACCACAACCCACAACAGTGATAAGTGTTTCGTTTCCTGTACGTATACTATTGATAGTTTCCAATACATTTTTAAGCGCATCGGGAGTATGGGCATAATCTACAATGGCCGTTATTTTTGAATCTGATATCTGATACTGAAAACGTCCACTTACACTTTCAAGCTCGCTAATTAGCCTGAGAACTTCAAGTTCTTCAAGACCGCAAATAGTAGCTACTCCATAAATGGCTAATAAATTGTATGCATTGAATTCGCCAATGAGTTTTGACCACAGCTCACTGGAGTTTATTTTCAATAAAAGACCACTAAATTGGTTTTCAAGCACCTGTGCTTTAAAGTTAGCTTGTGTTTTAAGCGCATAGGTAAACCTCCTAGCTTTGGTATTTTGCATCATTACCATCCCGTTTTTATCATCTTCATTAACCAACGCAAAAGCTCCCTTGGGTAGTTGATCAAAAAATATTTTTTTAACATCACGGTATGCTGCAAATGTTTTATGATAGTCTAAGTGATCTTGTGTAAGGTTTGTAAAAATGCCACCTTCAAAATGAAGGCCTTCGGTACGTTTTTGATGAATGCCATGAGAACTCACTTCCATAAAGCAATAATCTACTCCTTCAAATACCATTTTATTTAAATAGGAATTGAGCGTAAGTGAATCGGGTGTGGTATGTGTTGCCTTGAACTCCTCATTGAGTATCATTATTTTTACTGTGGAAATTAATCCAACCTGAAAACCGGCGTTTTTAAATAACTGATACAATAGCGTTGCAATGGTAGTTTTTCCATTGGTTCCGGTAATCCCAATGAGTTTTAACTTTTTTGAAGGGTTCCCAAAATAAGAAGCTGCCATAATGGCCAGAGCCTTTTTGGTATCATCTACCTGTACATACGTAATCCCGTTTATTATGTGTTCAGGCAATTCTTCACAAATAATAGCCAATGCTCCTTTCTCAATAGCTTTTTGTATGTATTGGTGCCCATCGACCTCAGACCCTTTTATGGCAATAAAGCAATCATTGAATTCTACCTCTCTTGAATCAAATTTGAGCTGAGAAATGATCACATCAGTGCTTCCGACAACTGCGTTTAAGGTGACTGTATATAATAAATCTCTTAAATTCATGAAGAAAGTTCTAATTCAATTTGTTTTCCTTTTATGAGTTTTTCT
>NZ_CAXBAN010000131.1:0-6627 GCF_963973675.1 uncultured Planktosalinus sp.
TCAATGGATAGAATAGAAGTTTCCTAAACTTTAGATGCAAGTTCGATTCTTGCCGAGGCTACAACCTGCTTCACACACCAAAATGCAATTCACAGTCTTAACGCAAGCTTTAGAACTGTTTAACAATAGTTTGTCAGTAAATTTTGTATATTAAGAGTATGGAAAATAAAAGATACAAAAGATACATTTGGTTGGCTCTGATTCTAATAGCTTTATTAGTGATTTCCATTTATGCAGCTATGAATCCTGTATTCCCCTATAATTATATAATTTGGGGAGCTGGTTTTGTATTGTTGCTCATCGGTGTGATTTACATTCTTCAAACCAAAAGAAAATCAAACAAAACCTTTAAAGATTGGTATGAAGACAACCCGAGAAATCCTAAATAGCCTGATTTTAAGCTGATAAATATCATAGATTCAAGACCGAAGCATAGGTAACTTGCACCCAATATATAACTTGATTTTGGGTCTATGCGAGTACTTTTAATTCTACTGATAGGTGTCCATGGAATAATTCATCTTCTGGGGTTTCTGAAGGGCTTTCAAATTTTAAAAACGGAATCAGTTGAGCTCTCTGTTTCCAAACCAATGGCTGTTTTTTGGTTATTGACTGCTTTGTTGTTTGCTGTGACTTCCATTGCTTTTTTTTTCAAAAAAGACAGTTGGATTTTTTTAGGCATCATTGCTGTTATTTGTTCTCAGATACTCATCTTTCTTCACTGGCAGGATGCCCAATGGGGTACGCTGGCCAATATAGTACTTTTCATATGTCTCTTGTTTGCTTTCAGTAATTGGTTGCTGGAAAAAAAGTGGGCCTTTGAAAAAAAACAATTTCAGGATTCTTTATACATCCACAATACACCAACTCTGCTTCCGGAAGATGTTTCTCACTTGCCGGTGGTTGTGCAACACTGGATGAAACGTTCAGGGGTGGTGGGTAAACCACGAACGTTAGGCTTAAGGCTGCAACAGTCCGGTGAAATGAAAACCAAGCCTTCATCCCGTTGGATGCCCTTTACTGCCGAACAATATTTCAATTCACAACCCCCTGCATTTCACTGGACAGCAGAAGTGTCGATGGGCTTGGGTCTGTTCCTTAAAGGGCGTGATGCTTTTAAAGAAGGTGAAGGTGAAATGATGATTCTTTTAGGAGCACTTTTTCCTGTAGTGAATGAAAAAAACACGCCTCAGATGAATTCCGGCGCGATGATTCGTTATTTGGCTGAAATTTGCTGGTTTCCTTCTGCTGCCGCTTCACCATACATTGTTTGGGAAGCCCGTGACCCTTTTTCTGCGAAAGCCTCTTTTACTCAAAACGGAATGACTGTGTCAGGAATTTTTAGGTTTTCTGAAAAAGGTGATTTGGAATCGTTTGAAGCTGAACGGTATTTCGGTGGAGGTTTAAAGGCAGAAAAGCACCTCTGGGTTGTGACTATTTCAGATTATTTAGAACAAGAAGGAATCAGAGTGCCTAAGCAATGTAGCGTAATGTGGAAACTTCCGGAAGGCGACTTTGAGTGGTTGCGGTTTTCAATTAGCAAGCTTGAGTACAACCCTATTTGATTTATAGCTGGAGTTTCAAAAATGCTGTGATAAATCAAAATCCTTCACTTCTTTGATGCCTTCAGAAGGCAAACCTTCCAGCGTTTCATTACCAATGCGAACCCGCACCAACCTGAGGGTTGGAAACCCCACAGCAGCGGTCATTTTTCGCACCTGTCTGAATTTGCCTTCGGTAACAGTAATAGATACCCAGCTTGACGGGCCGTGGCGGTCATCTCGTACTTTTTTAGCACGCTCGGGAAATTGAGGCACTTCTTTAAGGACAAACACTTGAGCAGGCATGGTAGTATAGGTACTTCCCTGAATGGAAATTTCGACCCCTTGTTGCAGCGCAGCAATCGCAGCAGGTGTGATGAGACCATCCACTTGTACATAATATTCCTTTTCAATCTCTTTGCTGCGCACAACTGCGCTGGTCTTACCGCAGGTAGTGAGTAACAACAAACCTTCAGAATCTTCATCCAACCGGCCAATGGACATGGTACCTTCAGGAAATACTCCTAAACCTGTTAATAAACGCTTGTTTTTGCGGGTATTTTGATTGTACACAAACTGGCTCAGCATTCCATAAGGTTTAAATACTTTGAAATGATAGTGATTGTTTGCCATGGAGAAATACAATTGTAGTTTCAAGCAAAATAATGGCTTTTTTGCTATGCAAGAAAAGGTTTTATCAATTTTTTCCGGAAAATAAGCAAGCCTTCAACATTGACCACTTTAATTAAATTAGGGAAGGTGCTTCCAACTACTAAAGCACCTTCCCTTAAGTTTAGGTTACTTTTACTTTTTTGGGAGGAATGGTTTTTTCGGGTTCCATTTTTTGAAGCGTGAGTTGTAAAATACCATTTTTGTAAAGGGCTTTTACTTCTTTTTCTTCATCTATGGTTTCCGGTAAACGCAAACTTCTTTTAAAGCGATTGTAACTAAACTCTTTTTTAACATAGCCTTCTTTTTCTTCTTCAGACTGATGTTCTTTTTCGGCATACAAATTCAACATCCCATTTTCTATGGTAATCTCAAAATCGTCTTTCGAATATCCGGGAGCTGCGACTTCAATAATGTAATGCTTGGGCTGCTCCTTCACATTAACTGCCGGACTGAAGTCAAAGTCAGCATCTGAAATTCCTTGAAATAAGCGGTTGATGTTAAAAAAGTCTTTGGGTCGATCTAATACTTCATCAAAAAACGGGTGTTTAAAGATGGAGGGTTCAACAAACGCAGGGAAGCGTCTTTTTTTGTTGGCAACAAGTGGCATGATCTAAATGGTTTAAAGTAAAACCTGTAAAATTGATTAGATGCTGAGGTACTCTTTTTAGAAATCTCAGCTATTAAATATTTCAGAAGGGGGTAGTAGCGACTTCTGAATATCCGGCCAGGGGGCCGGAGTGGATCCTTACATTTTTGAACCAGGGGTAACAATCATTAGAAAAACTAAGTTGTTTGTATGTTTTTCCAATCTGGATACCTGATGACAAAATGTGCTACGGCTTCTTTAAACAGCTTGACATCCTCTTTGGTGATTCTGTCCTTATGCAAGAGCTGTTTGTACCGTTCTTTGTAACGTAAAGGAATCATGGTACATATGTTTTAATGAACGTAATAACATTCGGTAGACCGTTATGATATCTGAATGTCTAAAGTTACTTCAATCATTTCAAAAAAAAGATGACATTGGTCAGTTTTTCAAATTAATTTTATGCTCTAAAAAACAATGCTCCAAATGCCTCTCACCTCATTTTCTCCATAACCAATTGCCAGGTCATTGGGATACAATTCGTTAATTTTATGCAGTACTTTTAAATCAATTTTGTCCGGATGGCCGTGGCACTGCAGACACATACTGTTGGTCACAATGGGATAGTAAAACCGCGTTTGCTCGCCTGCGGGTAGCACGACCGGTTTTGGGTCGTTGCCAGCTGCAATTTCTTTTTGAAAGTAATCGATGTAATACTTTTCCTCCTCATTGGCGGCATTGTTAGGATTGCGGTTTTTGTCGCTTACGCGTTTAATAACAGCTCTGTGTTTTTCTTCCATTTGATTTGTTAGTGGAATGGCTTCGATATTACAGAATTCCAGTGCGTGCAAAGTCCCTTCTTTTTGTAGAATACCCATCAGGTTTTGTCCCAGCAGTTGATTGGTTTCCAAAGCATACCCCAGGCCATTTGCTGCTTTTTGTTCTAGGGTGTTTTTGAGCGTGTCGGTTTGACCCATGCCACGACCCATGCCTTTACCCTTTCCACGATCTTGTTTACCCCGACCTGTTTCATCCAGCGGATTGTGCTCATACAGGTAATCAGCAATGTGCTCCAAAGCTTCCTGCGGAAACTTTTGATAGGGCATCAATCCAAAATTGCGAATGGCTCCGGGCATCTTAGCAATGTCTTCAGAAGGCTTTTCAAGAAACGTCAAAAAGTCTTTGACAAAGGCTTCTTTTGTGGTGTTTGAATCAATGTAATGATTTTGTACCATGGCCATAGGAGGGGCGATGCGGTTTTGGTGACCAACACCTGCACCCTGTGGAGCATGACATACATAACAATGCGTTTCCAGTAGTTTTTTGCCGGGGTGGGTTTCTTCTGTATCACTAGAAAATGCAACGGGCACTTCATAGGTTTCTTTGTTGTTCTTACAACTGCCTAAAATAAACACAAAAATAAGTGCTGCGATGATGAGTTTCATAAAAACTTGTTTAGACAATAAAAATACAAAGAATGTGCTTTTTGGAATGTAACTTAGGTTACGTTAAGCCTAATTAAGTAATCAATCTTTCTTAATTTTTTCAGTTTCATTGCATTTTAACCTAAAAAACCCTTGTCTTATATCGACAAGGGTTTTCATTCAGGCTGAAAAGCTTAATATAAACGTATTAATGCCTATTTTTTGATAATTTTTTTCACAAAGACAGAGCCTGACTCAGAGGTTACTTATACGAAATACACTCCGGCACTTAAGGAATCCAACGGTATGGTAGTTTGTGCTTTGAGTTGTAAAACCCTTGACCCTGAAGAAGTATAAACCTCAACCTGTTGTATGGTTTTAACTGCTAAATCAACAACTTGCCTAATCAATGCATCACTTTTTTCCTGAGCAAGGCCGGTCATCATTAAATTCAGGAAGCATACAATCAATAGCACCCTTCTTTTCATTGGGTAAGTGGGATAGGGGGTTGTTCTCGTACAAATGTCGAAAATTTTAATGAGATGGCATAGCGATTTTTTATGTTAAACCGTAAAGAACAAACAGTCAAATTCTAAGCGAAACCACTCAAATTCTAATTAACCACTCAACCATTAAAATGAAATCTTACATTTGTTGGTATCCAATGAATACCTAAACCATGAGAAAAAACACCGGGCTTTTTGCCTTTTTCCTGTTGTATGCCTTAATCGGCTTTGCACAAGAACAACAAATAGACAGTCTGGAGACCCTACTGAATCAAAATCAAAACGATATTGAAAAAGCGCAAGCACTCAACACTCTTGCCGGTTTATACATCACTAAAAGTCCTGAAGAATCTTTTTCCTATGCCCAACAAGCACTGCAGCTTGCACAAAAAATCAACTTTACAGAAGCTGAAGGTACCGCATATATCAACCTGGGGAACTACAACATTATAAGCGGCAACTATCCGGAGGCACTGGAGCAGTTTCGAATGGCAAAGGAAGTTTTTGAGGCTGCCTCTGAAACCGGGTTTAAAGAACAACTGGCACGTGTGTACGGGAGCATCGGTATTGTGTTTTCAGAACAAAGCAGCTATGACAAAGCCTTGCAATACCATTTAAAAGCCCTGAAGATTTACGAAAATGGACAAGACCGGCAACGACTGGCCAGGGTATATAACAATGTGGGGATTGTGTACAAAGCACAGGAAGACCATTTTAAAGCGCTGGATTATTTTATAAAGGCACAGAGGCTGCAGGACAGTTTGAATGACCCCACCATTGGAACCACGACCACCAACATCGGTACTATTTATCTTTCGGAAGGACAGCCCGATAAAGCCCGGGAGTACTTCACAGAAGCAGAAGAACAGTTTCGTGAACATCCCAACCACAGAGGGATGGGGGAACTCTATAACAATTTGGGGAACTACTATCAAACAACCGGCAAAAAGGAAAAAGCCTTGGAATCATGGAACAACGCCATTGGATCCTTCGAAAAAGTCAAGGATCAATTCGGGCTCTCAGACACGTATTATTATCTGGGAGGCTTTTACAAAGAGGAACAAATGTATCCGGAAGCCATTGCAGCCACATTTAAAGCACTGGAACTGGCCCGGGAAATTGCAACCCTCGAGATGCTGGTGTTAACCGAACAACAACTACAAAACATTTATGAACAAACAGGAGACTACCAAAAAGCGTTACAACACGGCAAAGAGTATGACCGCTTAAAAGACAGCCTGATCAGTTATCAGAACATTCGTAAAACCGTGCAGGCAGAGATGAATTTTGAGTTTGAGAAAAAAGAAGCCCTTCATAGAGAGCAGCAGCAACGGCAGGCCGTTCTACTGGAAGAACAGTCCAAAAGACACCGCCAACAACTTCTTTTTGGAGGGATGTTTTTACTGTTGTTTGCAGGCCTGGGATTTTTATTTTATAACCGCAACCAACTTAAAAAAACACTTACCCTTCAGAAAAACCTGGCCGAATATGAACAAAAAGCCTTGCACCTGCAAATGAATCCGCACTTTGTGTTTAATTGCCTGGGGTCTATTTCCAGCTTTATTGTACAAAACGGCAACGATTCTGCCATAAAATACCTCGCTAAATTTTCTAAGTTGATGCGGCTCACACTCGAATATTCAAAAGAGGCACTCATCCCTGTAGATAAAGAAATAGAAGCGCTGCAAAATTACCTGGAGCTGGAGCAGCTGCGGTTTAATAAAGCCTTTGATTTTGCCATCCTGAAGGACCCGGCCATTGAAGACGACGTGGCACTTCCGCCCTTATTGATACAGCCTTTTGTAGAGAATGCCATCATTCACGGGATGATTCCGAAAAAAGAACACGGGATGGTGACCGTAGACTTTTCAATCAATGAAAAGCACCTCATATGCACC
>NZ_CAXBAN010000132.1:0-6573 GCF_963973675.1 uncultured Planktosalinus sp.
AAGTTCCTTTATCCCAAACGAGATTGAAAGGTGCCAAAAGCCAGTATTTATCGTTGATAAATGCACGGTCTGCCGGAAGGGAAATGCTGTCAAGGCTTTTACGGTTGTATTGAATGGTGTCATCACTACTGTAGAAAGTTACATCATCTGTTTTTGGTTTCCAATTCCAGGAGCGTTCAGAATGGTTTTCACCCCGATCTACATTGAAGGTAAACTTCAGTTCTTCAACATTTTCCCAATGTTCCACTCCGTGAGCCAAAGCAATCATTTCAGGAAGGGTTAAGGGTTCTTTTCCTGAAAGGGGTTTGTCTTTTTCATTTTTGCAAGAAAGTGTACCGATTAAAATCAGTATAAGAAGTGATGCTTTTTTCATAGATTACTAGTTTGTGTAAAGATACAAAAGTAGGTTTTGTTTGATGCAAAAACATAAAAAAACCCTTCGGTTTTAAGGAAGGGTTAATTTTTGAAAATTCAAAAAATATTATAGATCATCTACTGCATCTTCAATTTCATCGCCTGCTTCTTCTGCGGCGTCTTCAACACCTTCACCTACTTCTTCTACACCGTCTTCTATTTTTTCTTCTGGTGTTTTTTCACGACAACTTGTATAAGCTAATGAAAGTGACAATACTAGGAATATGCTTAAAAATTTGCGTAACATAATTGATTGTTTTTATTGGTTAATAATTATTTAAAATTTGTAAGGTTATGGTTTTTTTCCTGTTGCTAACCTGTAAAGAATTGCAATTACAGCAAGAACTGAAAGAATGTGAATCAAGTTACCAACTGCTTCACCGAAACCAAAGTAACCCATTAACCATCAAATAATTAGGATGACAACAATAAGCCAAATTAAATCTCTCATAATTTATTAATTATTGATTAGTGGTATTAAAGGTATAAATATTTAAATATAACTCTATAAATTTAATATTATATAACGTTATTTATTAAATTAATATTAATTTGTGTGATGAGGTGGGTTTTGATGATTTCTTGATGAGTTGTTTTGGAAAACTAGCAAGTCAATATTCAATTTACTTTGATATTTTTCAGTACGAATTTAGTATTGATTAAAAATTGTGCTCTTAATTCTTCAGTTTTTTTTAAAGTCGACAGCATCTTTTTCGAAAGCAAACCAATTGATTTATCAAGTTGTTTTTTTAGATCTTTTGCATTTATCACTACAAAATTTAACATTCTCCCAATTTTTTTCCCATTTCTTTCTCCAGGAAAATGGCAATTTGCAAATGACGCAAACTTTTATGGGCAGGTGAGGTTTTTTGTGAGTCACCGGGATCAATTATTTTCTTTTAAAAGTTCAGGAAACTTCTCTTTAAATCTGTTTAATCTTGGGATAGATACATTTTGGATGTAAGGATTGTTTGGATTGTTTTTTTCATAATCCTGATGATATTCTTCAGCAACCCAAAAGGTTTCAAAAGGAAATACCTGTGCAGCTACTGTTTTATCACTTAACTGTTTGTTCAACGAATTTATTTTCTCATCTATGATTTGTTTTTGTTCTTCATTTTGGTAAAAAATAATGGAACGGTATTGCGAACCCCTATCGGGACCTTGACCATTTATCTGGGTGATGTTTTGAGAACCAAAATAAACATCAACAAGAGAAGAAAAGCTCACTTTTTTTTGGTCATAAATGACTTCTACAGCTTCTGCATGTCCAGTTGTTCCAGTATTTGTGGACTCATATGTTGGGGATTTGGTATGGCCGCCAGAATAACCAGATATAACTTCTTCAACTCCATATATACTTTCATAAATGGCTTCAACACACCAGAAACAGCCGCTTGCAAAGTAAGCTTTTCTGAGTCCATTTTTAATTGGCACCTCAACAGGTGAAGAAGATATTTGCTTTTCAAGTTCTTCTGATTTATTATTGTTTGAACTATTTTGACAGGAAACAGAAAATATGGTTCCCAAAAGAAGAAGGACTATAACTTGATTTTTCATAACACTTTTTAATTTAAATGTACAAAAAAAGCCTTCCGTAAAATGGGAAGGCTTTGTTAAAATTTATTTGAAAGATTGCTTAAAGCTTGGCAAAAAACTTATCCATTTTTTGACGTTCTTCTTCAGCAAGTTCAGTGTCGACGAGAATTCTTCCACTGTGTTCGTCGGTCATGATTCTTTTACGAGAGGCAATTTCAACCTGAACCTGTGGGGGTATAGAGAAGAACGATCCTCCAGATGCACCTCTTTCGATGGTTACAACTGCTTGTCCGTTTTTAGTGCTTTTACGAATACGCTCATAGGCTTTAACTAATCGTTCTTCAAGTTGTGATTTATAGTTTTCTGCTTCTTTGAGGAGTGTTTTTTCTTCCTTTTCTGTTTCTCCTAGGATATCATCTAACTCAGATTTTTTATGTTTTAAATGGTTTTCCTTATCTTCTAGTCTCTCCTGTGATTGTTCGATCACTTCATTTTTATGCTCCATCTGAGCTTTTAATTCTTTGATGTGCTTTTCAGCCAATTGAATTTCCAGTTCTTGAAATTCAATTTCCTTACTCAGAGAGTTATATTCTCTGTTATTGCGCACATTGTCCTGTTGTGAGGTGTATTTTTTTATCAGGCTTTTAGATTCCTCTATTTGATTTTTCTTTTCCTTGATAGCATCTTCTGTAGACTGAAGGTCTGCTTTAAGCTTGTCAATTCTTGTTGAAAGACCGGCAATTTCATCTTCAAGGTCTCTTACTTCGAGTGGAAGTTCTCCGCGCAAATTTCTAATCTCATCAATTTTTGATTCGATTAATTGCAAGTCATATAAAGCTCTTAATTTTTCTTCTACTGTTGCTTCAGTTTTCTTTGCCATATTTATAAATACTTGATAGGATTGGTGTTTACTTCTGATATTTTAATAGTTCCTTTTTCAAAGGCAGGTGCAAAATTAGTGATTTTTTTGGTAAGGAACTCAACTAATTCGTTTTTTGTGAATTGTTCACTTTCATAATGGCCAATATCTGCAATAACAAATTGATTTTCGGCTTTATAAAAGTCATGGTATTTCAAATCTGCAGTTAAATATATATCTGCTCCAGCTCGTTTTGCAGCTTCAATTGCAAAACTTCCTGAACCTCCTAAAACTGCAACTTTTTTTATTTTTATATTTAACAGTTTACTGTGTTTTATACAACCCGAATTCAATGTCTTTTTTACATTTTTTAAAAATTCAATTTCAGGTAAAGCTACAGGAAGTTCTGCGATCATTCCTGACCCGATTTTTTGATTGGCGTTTTCGAGAGTAGTAATTTCATAAGCAACTTCTTCATAAGGATGGTTTAATTTTAATGTTTTGATAATTTGATTTTCAAGGTGTGCTGGAAAAGTTACCCCAATTTGAGTTTCATCTTCAAAATGTGTTTGTCCTTTTTTGCCTAAAGTTGGGTTGGCATCTTCATTGGCTCGGAAGCTTCCTGTTCCTTCTAGGTTAAAACTGCAGTTGTCATAATTACCAATAGTTCCTGCACCAGCTTCAAAAAGAGATTCCCGTAGTTTGTTTGCATTGCTTTTAGGTACAAATGTTAGCAGTTTTTTAATTGTTGATTTTTTTGGAATTAATACTTTTCTATTAATAAGGCCTAATTTATCACATAGAATTGCATTAACGCCATTCCAGTTATTATCCAGGGCTGTATGAATTGCAAATATGGCAATGTTGTTTTGAATGGCTTTGATTATGGTTTTTTCAACATATGATTTTCCATTGATTTTTTTTAAACCACTGAAAATAATAGGGTGAAAGCTAATTATCAGGTTACAGTTTTTGTTTATTGCCTCGTCAACTACCTCTTCAAGTGTGTCGTGTGTGACCAAAATAGATGTTATTTCAGAGTTTTTATCGCCTACAAGGAGACCAACATTATCATAGTCTTCGGCATAGTATGTTGGGGCCAATTCTTCAAAAAAATTAATAACTTGTTGAATTATCATAATGAGTATTTTATGGTAAAGATAAAAAAGTATATTTTCGTTGTGATGAATAAACTTCGAAAAATATTATTTCCATTTTCAATTGCCTATGATGGTGTTACTTATTTGCGAAACTGGCTTTTTGACAATAACTATTTAGAGCAAACTGTTTTTGATGTTCCTATTATTTGTGTAGGAAATTTAAATTTGGGTGGAACTGGTAAATCACCTATGATAGAATATTTGATTGGTATTTTGAAAGATGATTTTAAAGTAGCTGTTTTAAGTAGGGGGTACCAGCGAAAAACCATTGGATTTCAATTAGTAGATGTAAATAACGATGTTCTTGAAGTTGGAGATGAACCATTGCAGTTTAAGTTAAAATTCCCTGATATTGTTGTAGCGGTAGATGCAAACAGAAGACGTGGCATCAATAAGTTAAAAGATATTGCTGATGTGATATTACTCGACGATGCGTTCCAACATAGAAAGGTAAAGCCATTTTTTTCAGTTTTACTCACTTCTTTTTCAAATTTATACATCAATGATTTGGTGTTGCCCGCCGGTAATTTAAGAGAGTCAAAAACTGGCGCAAAAAGAGCAGACTGTGTTGTTGTTACTAAATGTCCCGAAAACTTACCATATTCTAAGCAACAACAAATACAATTTGATTTAAAGTTAGAACCTAACCAGCAAGTTTATTTTTCTTCAATTTCATATGCCTCTTTAATTCAGGGGATTGAACAATCAAAGCATGTAGAGTATCTGGAAGAAAAAGAGTTTGTATTAGTTACAGGTATTGCAAACCCAGCCCCTTTAGTAGACTATTTAAAAAATTTAAATCTTTCGTTTAAACATTTTAAATATGGAGACCATCATAATTTTTCGACTCAGGAATTATTGAAACTTGATCAGGAAAAATATATTCTGACTACGGAAAAAGATTTTATGAGGTTAAAGAGTCATATTAAGAAAGCGGAGTTGTATTATCTTCCTATTTCACTATCATTTCTTAACAAAGAAGATGGGTTTATTAAACGCATACAAAATGCTGCTGCAGGTATTTCTGAAAAACAATCGGAAAATTTTTAAACTTGTTGTGATTGCATTGTACGATAAATTTTTTCGAAAAATTCATCGGTTTTGAAAGGTTTAGGTATGATTTCATTAAAGCCTGCTTTGTAGAAGTCATCTAGGTTTTCATCAATGGTCACAGCAGTAAGAGCAATAATTGGAATGTCTTGTTTAAATTCTCTGATTTGTTGAGTAGCTTCAATACCACTTATTCCGGGCATATGTATATCCATCAAAATTAAATCATAGTTATTTTCCTTTGCCATTTTTACAGCGTCTTCACCATTGTCAGCAACTGCGCATTTTACTTTGTTTTTTTCTAAAATTTTCTTAGTAATCATTTGGTTGATTTTATTGTCCTCAACAACCAGAATGCTTAGGTTTTCGAGCGAAGCATAGTCTAAATTTTGAATTGGTAAATCGCTTTTATCTTCCACTTTTTCATCAGAAATATTTAATTTAATGTCAAACCAAAAGGTTGATCCTTTACCAATTTCACTTTCAAGGTGGACTTTACTGTCCATTAATGTCAATAAATTTTTTACAATGGAAAGCCCAAGACCAGTTCCTCCAAATTTTCTGTTGATTTGTATGGAACCTTGAGTAAAGCTTTCAAAAATTGCTTTTTGTTTTTTCAATGATATACCAACACCGGTGTCCTTAATTTCAAAGTGCAGCAGCACACTTCGGTCAGTTTGGCTTAATTTTTTAACTTTTAGGGTTACTTTTCCGTTTTCAGTAAATTTAACGGAGTTACCTACAAGATTAATCAGAATCTGTGATAAAACGACCGGGTCACCAATTAATTTTGGAGGAATTCCGTCATCATATTCAAGGACGAGCTTGTTACTTTTATCAAGTGCAGACTTTTTAAGAGCGATGAGTACATCTTCCACTCTTTTCTTAAGGCTAAATGATTTTTTCTCAAGCTCTACCTTATTGGCTTCAAGTTTATTTAGGTCTAATATGTTATTTATGAGTGATAATAAATATTCACCAGAGAATTTCAATGAGTTTAAATGCTCTTTTTGGTCCTCTCTTGGGTTTTCTTCAAGCAATAGATGTGTAAGTCCCGTAACAGCATACATTGGTGTTCGCAACTCATGTGTTATGGTTGACAGAAATTGAGCCTTGGCTAATGATGCTTTTTCTGCACGTTCTTTAGCAATTAATAACTCATCGTTTTTATCTTGAAGCAAATTGTTTGCTTTTGCCCTCAAGTTGTTATTTTTATAAAGAGAAAGAGTTAGAAGGGAGAGAATAATTATTAGAGCAACACTCAAACCAGTCGTAAACCTATTCATTGTGATAGATTTTTGCTGTTGGTCAAGGTCACTTTTTTGGGTTGCAATAATTGCGTTTAGTTCATCACTATTGGATTCAAAATTTAAGTTTTTACTTAAAACTGATGCATGAATTTCTTCTAATTCATCTCTCTTTTCAATAAACTGCCTCAACGAAGTGTAAGCATCTTCAACCCGATTTTGTAAAAATGCAATATCGCTGTAAGTTTTATAACATTCAGTTTCAGTTTTTAAAAAATTATTATCTCTACTTATTTCAAAAGCC
>NZ_CAXBAN010000133.1:0-6565 GCF_963973675.1 uncultured Planktosalinus sp.
AATTTTATAGGCATCGATATCAAAGGAGCACGCTTTTGGCGCGGAGCGAAAACCGCATTGGATGAAAACCTCAACAATGTAGCTTTTGTGCGTACCCAAATTGAACTCATTGATCTAGTTTTTGCTCCGGAAGAAGTTTCTGAAATATGGATTACCTTTCCCGACCCTCAAATCAAGTATAAACGCACCAAACACCGTATGACCAATGAGGAGTTTTTAAATCGCTATAAAAAAGTGCTCAAACCAGATGGGGTCATTCACTTAAAAACAGACAGCGAATTTATGCACGGCTACACCTTGGGGTTGCTTCACGGTTTAAATCAAGAAGTGCTCTATGCTCACCACGATGTCTATGGTAATGAATACAGCCCTAAAGAAGTCACAGACATTCAAACATTTTATGAAAAACAGTATTTAGAAGCCGGAAAAAAAATTACCTACATCAAATTTAAACTCAGCTAAATAATTTTATTTATATTCACTCGGTAAACGAGTTTCATGGAAGTCTTTTTGTACTTTTTTTTCGGGTATGTTTTTGCACTCATTGGGGTAATACCTCCCGGGCTGTTGAACATGACGGCGGCAAAAATAAGCATGAAAGAAAACCGAAGAAACGCTTTTCTATTCTCATTGGGTGTCATCACAATTGTTGGTATTCAAACCAACATTGCTTTGATTTTTGCAAGGTATTTAGACAAACACCCTGAGGTAATTGATATGCTTCAACAAGTGGGTCTGGGTATTTTTATTTGCATTACCATCTACTTTTTATTCATCGCCAAAGAAAAGAAAACCCCTTCACAACCCATTGCAAACAAATCAAAAAGACACCGTTTTTTTCAAGGCTTGCTGTTGGCAAGTTTAAATTTATTTCCCTTGCCTTATTGGGTGTATCTAAGTATCACATTTTCTTCTTTTGGTTGGTTTGATTTCTCAAAAACTTTCATTACCTATTGTGTTGCAGGTTCAATAGTGGGCACGTTAACAATGTTAATTGCTTATGCACATTATTTCAATTATGCCAAGAAAAAGAAACAAAAAATCAAATTAAATATCAATTATATGATTGGTGGCATTACAGCATTGATCTCTGTGATTACTCTTTTTAAAATCCTAAAGGATATGTAATGCCTGAAAATGAAAACAACTTTTTTGAACGCGTATATGAGGTTGTGAGGCAAATTCCTTATGGGAAAGTGACTTCTTATGGAGCTATTGCCAAACACATTGGTGCCGCAGGTAGTGCCAGAATGGTGGGCTGGGCAATGAACGCTTCTCATAATTTACCTGATGTTCCTGCTCATCGCGTGGTGAACAGAAAAGGCCTCCTTACGGGCAAACATCACTTTGACGGCACAAATTTAATGCAACAACTTCTGGAAAGTGAAGGCATTAACGTGATTGACAATCAAATCCTTGACTTTGAAAAACACTTTTGGGACCCGGGGAGTGAGTTAAGGAATTAAACCTTTCATTCTCAAAATTTATCGGGTTGGATCCTGAAAAGATTTATTTATACCTCCATCAACCAAATAAATCAATCTCTTTCATCAAATCAAGTTTTCCTTGTATATTTGCACTTTAGAATTATTCTACATAAGCTACTGAAAAAGAACTATGAAGTTAGATAAACAACAAATTTTAAACGCCCTGGAAACCATTACCGTTTCCGGAGAAGGAAAAAATATGGTGGAAAGCGGTGCCGTTCAAAACGTAATCACATTTGCCGATGAAGTAATTGTTGATCTAGTGCTCAGCACACCGGCTATGCACATTAAAAAGCGCGCTGAAAGCGACGTGATTAACACCATTCAGGAACACGTGCATCCCGATGCAAAAGTCAAAGTCAATATCAAAGTGAACGCGCCTGAAAAGCCACAAATAAAGGGTAAAAACATTCCGGGTATTCACAACATTGTTGCCGTGGCTTCCGGTAAAGGTGGCGTTGGAAAATCAACCATAACGGCAAATATTGCAGTGACTTTAGCCAAAATGGGCTTTAAAGTAGGCGTGCTCGATGCTGATATTTACGGCCCCTCCATTCCCATTATGTTTGATGTGGCGCACGAGCGACCTCTTTCAGTCAACGTCAACGGAAAGTCAAAAATGAAACCCGTTGAAAACTATGGTGTAAAAGTATTATCCATTGGCTTTTTTACCCAGCCTAATCAAGCAGTGATTTGGCGTGGACCAATGGCTGCCAAAGCACTCAATCAACTTATTTTTGATGCCGACTGGGGCGAACTCGATTTTATGCTGGTAGACTTACCCCCCGGCACCGGTGATATTCATCTTTCAATAATGCAGTCGTTACCTCTCACAGGTGCAGTGGTAGTAAGCACACCTCAAAATGTAGCCCTCGCCGATGCCCGAAAAGGTGTTGCCATGTTCCAGCAGGAAAGCATTAATGTACCCGTTTTGGGAATCGTTGAAAACATGGCCTACTTCACCCCGGAAGAATTACCTGATAACAAATACTATATCTTTGGGAAAGAAGGTGCTAAAAACCTGGCAGAAGACTTGGAAGTTCCCTTTTTAGGAGAAGTCCCGTTGGTGCAGAGCATCAGGGAAGCCGGTGATGTGGGAAGACCTGCTGCTATGCAAACCGGCACTATTTTAGAAACTGCTTTTGAAACGCTAACGCGAAACATTGTGCAAGAAACAGTAAACAGAAATGAAAACCTTCCGCCTACACAAGCCATTCAAATTACCACGATGGCCGGCTGCAGTGCAGTAAATAAATAAGCTATGACTGAACAGGAATTAAAAATTAACATCGAAAAAGCATTGGAAGAAATTCGTCCCTTTTTACAAAGTGACGGTGGCGACATTAGTTTGATTTCCATTGAGAACGGTAAAAGTGTAACCGTTCAACTTCAGGGAGCCTGTGTGGGTTGTTCTGTCAATCAAATGACTCTAAAAAGCGGTGTGGAAATGACCATTAAAAAATATGCCCCGCAAATTGAACGCGTGATCAATCTGGAAGCTTAAAAATGACTGATATCATTTCCTCAACTTTCATTTCACTTAATTTTACCTATTATTTCAGAAAACAATTCAATGATTAAAACAGATATACTTATAATAGGAGCAGGCCCAACAGGTTTGTTTACAGTTTTTGAAGCCGGGCTTTTAAAGTTAACATGTCATTTGATAGATGCCCTCCCTCAACCCGGAGGCCAGCTGGCAGAATTATACCCTAAAAAACCCATTTATGACATTCCCGGTTTTCCCGAAGTGTTGGCCGGCGAGTTGGTAGACAATCTGATGAAACAAATTGAGCCTTTTCAACCCGGATTCACCCTGGGAGAACGTGCTGAAACCATTGAGAAACAAGAAGACGGATCCTTTATTGTAACATCCACCAGCGGATTGAAACATCAGGCTAAAGTTGTAGCCATCGCAGGCGGATTGGGTAGTTTTGAACCCAGAAAACCGCTCATTCCCAATATTCAACAATTTGAAGATAAGGGTGTAGCTTACTTTATAAGAAACCCCGAGGTTTTTCGCAATAAAAAAGTAGTGATTGCCGGTGGTGGTGACTCTGCTTTAGATTGGAGTATTTTTCTTTCAGAAGTAGCTTCTGAAGTCACCTTGGTTCACAGAAGAAATGAATTTAGAGGTGCTTTGGATTCGGTTGAAAAAGTTCAAGAGCTCAAAAAATTGGGAAAAATTACTTTAATCACCCCTGCCGAAGTGGTTGGGTTAAGAGGAAATGACCATTTGGACGCGGTGCTATTTCAGAAAGCAGATAAAACTGAAGAACTTCTGGAAACCGATTATTTCATTCCCCTTTTTGGGCTATCTCCAAAACTGGGTCCTATAGCAGACTGGGGGCTGGAAATTGAAAAAAATGCGATTAAAGTGGATAATACATTGGATTACCAAACCAACATTCCCGGTATCTATGCCATTGGTGACGTGAACACCTATCCCGGAAAATTAAAATTGATTTTATGCGGCTTCCATGAAGCTACACTAATGTGTCAGAGTGCTTACCAACGTATACACCCTGATAAGCGTTATGTCATGAAATACACCACCGTGGGAGGTGTTCACGGTTTTGACGGAAGCAAAAAAGAAGCACCAAAAGCAGTGGTGAAGTCCATTGATTAAATTTTAAAGGTTCAATGTCAGATATTACAATCACAATCAAAGACAGAGAAGGTGTTACTCACCAAATTGAAGCTCCCACAGATATGAATATGAACCTTATGGAGGTGGTACGTTCTTTTGAACTCGCCCCTGAAGGTACTATTGGGATTTGTGGTGGTATGGCGATGTGTGCCTCCTGCCAGTGTTATATAGAAAGTGACCACAAGTTACCCGAAAAAGGCGACGAAGAAGAAGCCATGCTTTCTGAAGCTTTTTTTGTAAAAGAAAACAGCCGTTTGGGCTGCCAGATTCCCATCACTCCGGATTTGGAAGGGTTAAAAATCACACTGGCTCCCGAGGAGTAATTAGGTAGTTTCATCTTTAGAATTTCCAAATAAATAACCAAAAGGCTTTAAAGGTTCAATATACAGAAAGACTACATTCAATATTCCAAAAACAGGAATCGCTAAAATCATTCCGATTACACCCCACACCATGTTTGCAAGTATTATAACAAGTATGACAAAAAATGGATGTAAATCTACTTTTTCACCCACCACATAAGGCTCAAAAATATAGCTTTCTACAAATTGAACGATTGAGAAGGTAATTACAATTCCTATTAAGACACTAAGATCGCCGTTAAGCACAAAACCAAAAGCAATAGCAAGTAACATTCCCAGGATGTTTCCAATAAAGGGAATCAACGTTAAAACCGCTGCAATAATGCTCACTAAAATAAAATTACTCACCCCTGAAACTCCCAGACCAATACTGTATAAAACCGATAAAAAAACAATCAAAATCAATTTTCCTCTCAGATAATCCTGTGCCACCTGTGTTGTTTTTGAAAGAATTTCCTTGGCATTGGATTGCTGTTCCTTTGAAAAAAGTTTTAAAAGAAATGTTTTAAAACGGCTCCTGTAATGAATCAGAAAAAACACATAAATAAAAACGAGCAAGGCATCAGTAAAAAACCCAAAGAAACTATTCACCACCTCAAAGGCTTTCTCACCCGAATCTGTTTTGACAAGCAATGAGGAGACATCGTTTTCTTCCTTATAGGTTTCCAACTCTTCAGAATCAACCCAGGTTTTCTCAATCACAAATTGCTCTAAAGATTCTAGTCTAGGCTTCATGTTTTCTTTGATGTTATCCCAGTCATCCACAAAACTTTTCACCTGAAAAGAAAGCACAGAAAGAATCCCCAATGAAAAAATCAACAAAACGATTGTACTTGAAAATGAAGCCAATAATTTTGGAAATTTCCAGCTTTCCAGTTTTTTACTAAACGGAATCATTAAGAGGGCTAAAATAACAGCAGTCACCAAGGGTGCTAAAAACCCCTTGGCTTCTATCAGGGAAATAATCGAGAAATAACCTCCCACGATGAGTAACACACTTTTGAGCAGCAGACTTTTTGTTCTTTCCATACATTTAAATTTCAATGAAAAGATACATAATTTTGATAAAAAAGTGCTTACATATTATTTAAATGCATTCAATCCAGTAATGTCCAAGCCGGTTATCAGCAAATGAATATCGTGTGTACCTTCATAAGTAATCACACTTTCCAGGTTCATAGAGTGCCGCATAATGCTGTATTCGCCGGTGATACCCATACCGCCGAGAATTTGACGCGCTTCACGAGCTATGTTGATGGCCATATCCACATTGTTGCGTTTGGCCATAGAGATTTGCGCTGAAGTGGCTTTTCCTTCATTTCTTAACACACCTAAACGCCAGGTTAACAATTGTGCTTTAGTGATTTCAGTAATCATTTCAGCAAGTTTCTTTTGTTGCAATTGGAATTGGCCAATAGGCTTTCCAAACTGCATACGCTCTTTGGAATAGCGCAATGCCGTGTCATAACAATCCATGGCAGCACCAATGGCTCCCCAGGCAATCCCATAGCGTGCAGAATCTAGGCATCCCAGCGGGGCTCCCAGACCGGATTTATTGGGTAATAAATTTTCTTTGGGTACTTTGACATTGTCAAATATCAATTCACCTGTAGCTGAAGCGCGCAACGACCATTTGTTGTGGGTTTCAGGAGTAGAAAAGCCTTCCATACCTCTTTCAACAATCAAACCGTGAATACGTCCGTTTTCATCTTTGGCCCAAACGACAGCAACCTGTGCAAAAGGTGCATTGGAAATCCACATTTTGGCACCATTCAAAAGATAGTGATCGCCTTTATCTTTAAAGTTGGTCACCATTCCCGCCGGGTTACTTCCATGGTCAGGCTCGGTGAGCCCGAAACAGCCCATCCACTCCCCGCTTGCCAACTTAGGTAAAAACTTTTGACGTTGTTCCTCAGTGCCATATTTCCAGATAGGATACATAACCAAAGACGATTGTACTGAAGCAGTAGAACGCACACCGCTGTCTCCTCTTTCAATTTCCTGCATAATCAAGCCATACGAAATCTGATCAAGACCTGCGCCGCCATATTCTTCAGGTATATAGG
>NZ_CAXBAN010000134.1:0-6532 GCF_963973675.1 uncultured Planktosalinus sp.
CACAGATAACGGCGTGGGGATAAAAACCTCTAAAGAACTGAAGGAAAAATCAGTGTCGGTGCATAAATCCATGGCATTGGATATCATAAGAAACCGCTTGAAAATGATTGAAACCTCCACCTCCAAAGTGTCAAAATTAATGATTGAAGAAACCAAAGACAACAATGGCAAGGTAACCGGAACCAAGGTCGTTTTACAGTTGCCCATACAATATATACTAAAATAAGATTTGTAACAAAAAACGAATTTAGCTACCATTGCATATGATTACAGCCATACTTGTTGATGACGATGCCCATTTGCGAAAAGGCATGAAAGCCATGCTTGGGAAGTATGCACCCCACATCCACATCGTTGGGGAAGCAGAAAACGTGCCGGATGCCATCTCGGTCATCAGTACCCAAAACCCGAAAGTGGTGTTCCTGGACATTCAGCTGGCAGAAGGCACCGGATTTGACATCCTGGAAAAACTAACGGAACAACAGGGAAAAATAGCCTTTCAGGTGGTGTTTATCACCGCCCATGAGCAATATGCCATCAAAGCCTTCCGCTTTAGTGCACTCGACTTTTTACTCAAACCCGTCGATCCTGAAGAACTGCAGAAGGTGGTAGAAAAAATACAAACCACCCTGCAGAAAAACGAAGGATTTGAACACATCGAACTCCTGCTGGAAAACATCCGTAAAAAAACGGATACCTTTAAACGCATTGCCCTCTCTACTGCAGACGGTACCCATTTGTTTAACATCAACGAAATACTGCGCTGCGAATCTGAAGACAATTACACCAAATTCTTTTTTAAAAACGGCCAAAGCTTCCTAATCTCTAAAACCCTAAAGGAATATGAAGAATTACTGAGCGGCCATGGTTTTGAACGCATCCACCAATCCCACTTAATCAACTTGGCCTTTTTGAAATCCTATATCAAAAAAGACGGTGGGTATGTGGTGATGACTGATGGCAGCCACCTGCCCATTTCACAACGCAAGAAAGAACGGCTGCACGAAATTTTAAAAAACCTGTAAACAAATTCTAAATGAAACCCTGCCTATACTCATTAAGCCCTATAAGAATGAAACATTCACTTTATATTCGCTAACAGTACAGAGCAATCAAAAAAAACAATCTTATGAAAAATCTATACCTCCTTTTACTCTTCATTTTCGGAACAGCACAGGCACAAGTGGTCACCATTCCTGATGCCAACTTTAAAGACAAACTGCTGGAGGCTGCCACTACAAACAATATTGCCAAAGATGAAAATGGGGTGTCCATTGTCATAGACACCAATACCGATAACGAAATCCAGCTGAGTGAAGCCCTCACGGTTTTTGAACTTAACATCATTAATTCCGATATAGGTGACCTTTCGGGGATTGACGCATTTACCAATATCACCCATCTTTTGTGTGACCAAAACAACCTGAACGTTTTGGACGTTTCGGCCCTGGTCAATTTGGAAGAACTTACCTGTTCAGACAATAACCTTACGGAACTTGACCTGTCAAGCAATCCAAACCTGGAATTCGTCTGGGCACTGAGCAATCCATTAGAGTTTATGAATGTCAAAAACGGAAGTGCTTTTGACCCGGAACTAATCGGTAGCGGGACCTGGATGGAAATTTGGGCCAACCTGCCTGACGGCTGCTATGTCTGTGCTGATGAAAGTGAAGTGGCAATCATTGATGAGCAATTAAATCTGTTCGGTTCAGGAAAGCATGTGTCTTCTTACTGTACTTTTTATCCAGGGGGCGACTACAATACCATTACCGGTACTGTGCTGTTTGACCTTGACAATGACGGCGATTGCGACATCGAGACCAACCTGCAGCCCTATGTGCGAATTGATCTTACTGACGGCACAGATGCAATCTCGAGTTTTACAAATGCTGACGGAGAATACATTTTCTATACACCGGCAGGCACCTTTACACTCAATCCTACAATTGAACATCCGGACTACTTTACCGTGACCCCTTCAGAGGCTGAAGTGACGTTTCCTGTAGTCGATAACAGTATTGAGGTGGTTGACTTTTGTATTTCGCCCAATGGTGTGCACCCCGACCTTGAAGTTGTGATTGCTCCCGTTGACTTTGCTGTACCCGGCTTTGATGCCATTTACAAGCTTGTGTACCGCAATAAAGGAAACCAAGTTATGACACAAGCTGAGGGTGTCACCCTGTTCTTTCAGGACCAGTTTATGGACTTTGTTTCTGCATCTGAAACACCTGACAGCCAGTCTGAGGGTCTGTTATCATGGGACTTTGCAGACTTGCTTCCCTTTGAGCAACGCAGCATACTGGTGACCATGAATATCAATACCCCAACAGACCCTGACAACCCTGTCAACATTGATGACGTCCTTGAATTTGGAGCCCTTGTAGAACCCGAAGCTGGGGATGAAACACCTACAGATAATTCCTATACCTATGAAGAAACCGTGGTTGGGGCGTTTGACCCCAATGACATTCTTTGTCTGGAAGGCACCATAGAAGACCCGCTTAACATTGGTGAACAGTTGCACTACCGCATCCGTTTTGAAAATACCGGTAATTTTCCTGCACAGAATGTAGTGATAGCAATGGAAATCAACCCCGAGCAGTATGACCCGGAAACAATGTTGCTGCTGAATGCCTCCCATGAAGTAGACGCCCGCCTGATGGGTACTACGGCAGAGTTTTTCTTTCAGAACATCCAACTGGCTTCCGGTGGTCATGGCAACATCCTGTTGGCAGTGGAAACCCTCAACTCACTGGAGGAGGGTGATGAAGTATTAAGCAAAGCCGATATTTATTTTGATTACAACTACCCCGTAACGACCAATGAGGCCATTACCTTGTTTGAAGCAACCATGAGCACGCAGGACCCGGTTCTTGATGCCGCTATTTCGGTCTATCCCAATCCCGTTCAGAATCAATTGACTGTCAGGGCTGAGAAAACCATCAACAGTATTGAATGGTATGATGTGGCAGGGCGATTGCTGCGCATTCATTTAGTCAATGAGTCTGAGGTAACTCTGGACCTTTCCAAACAAGCGACCGGAGTTTATTTTATGAAAATTTATACAGAACAAGGAACCACCGTCAAGAAGGTAATTAAGAATTAAACAGCTTCCATTTTGACTAATTTTCATAGTGTCAATCAACCGCTCTGTAATGGAGCGGTTTTTTTTAATTTTATTACGCCTGTCAAAAACAAGAATAGAACACCTCAGCACATCAGTTTCAATTGTCTAAACTTTATTATTATAAAACAGACCAATAATCAAGCTGAAAATCAAAAATTTCGTATATTTAAGCCTACATTACTTGCACAGAAGTTGTTGTAAGAAAGCTAAACCAAAAGCGAACAATCTTGTAGCTTAAAAAACTGAAAAACAGCAGTTTGCGCAGCGACTTTCAAAAAACTACCTTAATCCATATTTTTTACTACTTTTTATTATAAATATTACTAATATTTTTGGTTAAATTTACTAGTATATTGATGTTTCACAAACGTTTGTTTACATAGTTTTCTACGCAGAAAAACAAGTAAAGTAACGCAGAAAAACATTTTTTTAAAGCAGTGTATAATTAAATAGTAAAAAGAATGGCACAATTAAACAATCAAACCCTTCGGTATCGCATCACCAGGCGCAAAAACACCATAGGGGGTAAAAAGGACCAATACATTATGCAAGCGGTACATACCGGCATTGTCACCTTTGACCAAATTTGCAAAGAAGTAGGCGACCGCTGTTCACTTACGCCGGGAGATGTAAAACACGCCGCTATGGAAATAGCAGCCCTCTATCAATTTCACTTGGCTGAAGGGCGCATCGTGGAGCTGGGAGACCTGGGGCGTTATAAAATTGGTTTCCAATGCAAAGCCGAAGACCACCCCGACAAGCTCACCAAAAAAAGCATTAAAAAATTCCACCTCAACTTCCAGCCCTCCAAAGCCATTAAAAAAATGCTTAAAGTGGGGATGACTATCAAACGGGAAGGGGGAAGGTAAGTGCTCAGCAGCAATGTTCAGGATAAGCTTGATAGCATACAATATCGATATTTGCTATTCCTGGTTCGCTATCCGGTGTTCCAACAACAAGGCCACAGAGACACAAGGATTTTGTCCCCTGTCCTAAGTCAGCAAAAAAGCATCCACCGCCTCCTCACTATAAAATTCACAAAGCATTTGGTAGGGCTTTGCATTTAGGTAGTTATTAAGCTCTTTTTGTTGGTCAAAGATTTTGTAGTATTGGCCTTGGTGGTTGTAGAGGTATAATTTTTTACTGCCGTTAATTAATAGGGTTTCTATGGTTCTGTTGGCGTTGTTAAGGTATTGAGTGTCTAATAATTGGATTTTATTCATGAACTTCTTTTGGTTGAATTTTTGCTTTTAGTAAATCATCCATATTAGTCAATGCCGGAAGAAACTTGCGAAGTAACTTTCTATTTTCCTCTTCAGATTTTTTGAAAAGCTTATTCACGTTTATGGTAAAATCCATCTCTTCATTATAAGTAAAAGGTTTCACAAGTTTTACTTCGTAATAATATTTTGTTTTGGAGTTTTCTTTTCCTTTTATTTTTGATCTATGTTTTAATTTAATAGACTTAATCTCACTTTCAAAACCTGATAAAACTATAGGTTTGCTTCTGCCTCCTGAATAGACCACCAACTTATCTGCCTCAAGAATTCCTGTTGGGAAATCTTTTACTTTGTGATTGCGTTCTATGGCGTGAAAGTAAAAAGTTTTTCCTCCTTCCAAAGTTCTTAACTTCAGCTTACTACAAAATCCTAAAGCAATTTTAATAGTTTTATCTTTTGGCTCATCTTTTAAATAAAGGCTGAATTGTTTGTTGTCAATAAAACCGCTAATCTTTTTTCTGTAATCTGCTGCAACTCTTACATCTTCAATTTCTAATTTACGGTTTTTGCTGATGTTTAAAAACTCTTTTTCTTGGTCAATTCCTAGGTATTTTCGATTCGCCAAGTTTGCAGCTATGCCAGTGGTGCTACTTCCAGCAAATGGGTCAAGAATCCAGGCGTTAGGTTTTGTGGAAGCTAATACAATACGCGCTAAAACTGAGAGAGGTTTTTGTGTGGGATGTTTACCACAGCTTTTCTCCCATTTGGCTATGGCTGGCAATGTCCATACGTCTTTCATTTGCTTGTCATCGTTTAACCGTTTCATTAAATCATAGTTGTAGTGGTGTGGCACTTTTTCTTTCTTCCTTGCCCAAATGATTTGCTCTGTAGAATACGTAAAATAACGGCAAGAAAAATTAGGTGGTGGATTGGTTTTCTGCCAGGTTATGACGTTGAGAATTTTAAAATCTAACTCAGTTAATAATTGACCAATAGAAAAAATATTATGCATTGTACCACTAATCCAGATGGTAGCATCATCTTTCATTTTATCTCTTACTAACGAAAGCCATCTTTTGTTAAAGTCATTGATGTAATCAAAACCAAAAGATTTATCCCAGTTTCCTTTGTTGACACTTACTATCTTCCCATTTTGAATAGATAGACCATTATTGGATAAAAAATAAGGTGGATCAGCAAAAACCATATCAAATTGATGTTCAATTTGGGGTAACAACTCAAACGTATCTCCATGGAGAAGGTAAAAATCTTTGTCTTTGGATTTATAATATGGTTGTATCATTCTTCTAAAATTTCTACAAAAACTGGATAAAAATACCTTAGTTCAGTTTTTCAACATTAAAAGCTTTTTGTTTAAAGCTTTAGGAATAATTAACTCAAGATGTGTGAAAAAATTATCTAAATGGGATAGGCTAAATACTGTGTTGCTTGAAGATTTACTTTCTCAATCAAATTACCATTTATAATATAATATTTTCCTAGATTCAAATTTGTGTCAAAATCAAAAATTCTATAAAGAAAATAATTATTTGATTTTGTCTTAGAGAATTCAATCTCATTTATAGTTATAAAAAAAGGTCTTGAAATGTTACTCCTTGTGGTCTTCACCTCAATATACTTTTCATTACCATCAATATCATATGAAAGAATGTCGTAACCCAATCCATCACCTTTAACAAGGGAGCTATGCTCTATTTTATTAGCCAAGCTTTCTTTACCACTTTTTATCAAAAAATTTCTTTCTTTTTCAACCACAAACAATTCTCCTAAATGACCTAAACGTCTGTTTTTAAGCTCTTCTTTAATAAAATCTGTAGCTTTAGTAGGCTTAAAGGTTCTTTTAAATTGCTTGTTTGATGTTTTTGGAGCCTCAACCAATTCTAAGGTGATATTTTGTAAATTATTCTCTAAAATCCCCACTAAAAAACCCTCTTTAAATGCACAATTGGTACACTTATGCCTTCCTGTACCACCTTGATTTTCTCCTAAATTCTGTAAGATATGAGTAGGTGCAATACTACCTTCTGGACAACTTTCCGCATTAATCAGAGTTTTACAATAGGCTATATAATTTTCCCAATTACTCGTGCTACCTAAGATAAACCCTTGTTCAAAAGCACAAGTAGGACATTTATGTCTACCACTGCCACCTTGATTATGGTGC
>NZ_CAXBAN010000135.1:0-6477 GCF_963973675.1 uncultured Planktosalinus sp.
TTCCAGATTAAAAGTCCCGGTTGCTTATGTATATGTAATGAAAGAGCCTAACCTCCATTACCATTTATACACCCGCGAGGCGAATGTTAAACATCGTGACGCTCAGGGGTTGCTTGAAAGTTACACTGCAAGTGTTGAATCTATGCTGAAAAAATACCCCCTTCAGTGGTTTAACTATTTTGATTTTTGGAATGATTTAGAAAATAAAAGTTTAGAAACTTTGGGCAATATCAAGCATCCATAGTGAAAGAGTAGAAATGAAAATAGTATGGAAGAATATGACTCAATTGTCATTGGATCAGGAGCAGGAGGCCTCTCGGCAGCTCTTTGTTTAGCCCGTGAAGGGCAAAAGGTGTTGGTTTTAGAACAGCATGATGTTCCCGGTGGTTGGTGTCATAGCTTCACTTTAAACGGTCAGCGATTTAGCCCAGGAGTTCACTATATTGGTCTTCTAGATGAAGGTCAATCAACAAATTTATTATACAGAGGACTAGGTATCTCAAATGACCTTGTGTTTTTTAGAATGAACAAAACAGGTTATGATCATTGCATAATTGGCGACTATAAATTTGATTATCCTGCTGGAATTGACAATTTAAAAAACAAGCTCGTTAAGGGTTTTCCAGAAGAAGAAAAAAACATAATTAAATACCTTCAATTAATTGAAAAGGTTAACTATGAACTTCAATTAATTCCAAAGCTAAAGGGAACCTGGCAAAAATTAACGGCTCCCTTCAGGACAAAACATTTTGGGAAATTTGCGCTTTTTAGCCTCAAAAGAGTAATAAACTGGCACATAAAAAACCCAAAATTAAAGGCAATTTTAAATGCACAATGTGGTGATCACGGCTTACCTCCTGAAAAAGCAAGTTTTCCTGTTCATTGTTCTGTAATGAACCATTATTTTGATGGTGGGTTTTACCCTATGGGCGGCGGCAGCGGAATTGTTAAAGCTATGACCAATAAAATAAAAAGTTATGGTGGAGTCATCAAAACAAAACAACGGGTTAAACGTATTCTAATAGAAAAGAACAAAGCCTATGGAGTTGAATTGGAAAACAATCAAAAGTTAATCGCAAAGAATATCCTGTCAAACGCCGATCCATCAACAACTTATTTAGAACTAATTGGCAGAGAATTCTGCAGTAAAAAACTTTTGAAAAAGGTTGACAAGACCGTTTATTCTGTCACTTCACTAATATTGTTTTTAACACTGGATGTTGATGTAACCAAATATGGAATTGATTCCGGGAATATTTGGAAGTATAAAGATGATGACATTGATTTTCATTTTGAGACGCTCACAAAGGGCGATGTTTTAGCCGGAGACGAGTTTCCTGCGCTATTTATTAGTTGCACTACTTTAAAAGACCCGGCAAGTTATAACGGAAGATACCATAACTTCGAGATGGTGACTTATGTAGATTTTGATAGCTTTAAAGAATTTAAAGGCAACATAGACTACCAATCACCCAAATATGAATCCTTTAAAAAAAGAATTATCGAAAAGTTTTTAAACACGATCGAAAAAATAATTCCACCTGCAAAAAAGCACATCGTTCAAGTAGAACTTGGCACGCCTAAAACAAATCAATACTATATTAACAGCACTAGGGGTAATGTATATGGAACAGAAAAATCCTTTTGGCAATTAGGGCCTTTTACCTATAAAAATAAAACTGAAATCGAAAACCTGTTTCTTTGTGGCGCCAGCACCCTTTCACACGGTGTGACGGGAGCTACCTATTCAGGGGTTGAGGCTGCGGCCGCCGTCTTAAATTGTGAGTCAGAGGAACTTCTTATAGACAGGAATAGCAAGAAAATAGATATATTTGACGCTGAGAATCCATCAACCTGGAGCGCATACATCCATAAAAAAAGGGAAGACAAAAGAAGATCATTTAAAGAAATTAACACGACTTAAAACAAAGAAAAGAGACTCATCACATTCGATTCTAAAAAGAATATACATGAAAAACGTTCTTGTTCTATATTACACCCAATCAGGTCAACTGAAGGAAATTGCAAAAAGCATTACTACTCCTCTGGAAGAAAATAAAAATATAGCAATGACTTTTTGTGAAATAAAAATGAAAAAGCCATTTCCTTTTCCCTGGAACAAAGCTGCTTTTTTTGATGCTTTTCCAGAATCATTTTTAGAAGTTCCAGCAGAAGTTTTGCCCATTGACCCGACCATTTCTCAAACAAAGTTTGATTTGATTATTTTGGCATACCAAGTCTGGTTTTTATCAATTTCTATTCCCGTAAACTCCTTTTTAAACAGCAATCAGGCAAAAAAACTTTTTAAAGACACACCTGTTGTTACTGTTATTGGTTGCCGAAATATGTGGGTTGGTGCTCAGGAAAAAATGAAAAAGCATTTGGAAAATCTTCAAGCAAAACTGGTGGGAAACATTGTGTTGGTTGACAGAGCTCCCAATTTAATAAGCGTGATTACGATTGTGCAATGGATGTTTTCAGGAAAGAAAAAAAAATATCTTGGAGTCTTCCCAAAACCGGGAGTTTCTGAAAATGATATTGAACATGCACAAGAATTTGGTTTCCATATTAAGCAGGCTTTATCAATTGATAATTTTGAGCTTCTACAGTCTCATTTAATTAATGAAAGAGCTGTAGAGGTGAATGATTATTTACTGAAAGCAGAAACAAAAGGCGCACGAATTTTTAAAAAGTGGGCTCGATTCATTATTACAAAAAAACGCTCTAGAAAATTGTGGCTTAAAGCTTTTAATGTATATTTATTCCTTGCGATTTGGATTATATCTCCAATTGTATATATTTTGCACCTACTAACATTTTTGTTTACCAAAAATGCCAGAATTAAAAGAAAAAAATATTATCAAAGTGTTTAGCACTTTTTAGAATAAATTTATGAATGACGTTTACATAACAAAAGCAGGAAAATGTTTGCCCAATGAACCCATTTCAAACGATGAAATGGAAAGTTATTTGGGTCTCATCAATGAAAAAGCCTCAAAGGCCAGAAGGATTGTTTTGCGCAATAACGGAATTAAAACCCGCTATTATGCACTTGATAAAAACGGAAACCCAACTCATACCAACGCAGACCTAACAAACGCTGCAATTGAGCAACTCTATGACGAGTCGTTTTCAAAATATGACGTAGAAATTTTATCATGTGGAACCTCAACTCCCGACAATTTATTACCTTCTCATGCGGCCATGGTTCATGGGTTGATGAAGAACCAGTCAGTAGAGTTGAACTCCTCTTCTGGGGTGTGTTGTGCGGGAATGAATGCATTAAAATTTGGGTATCTTTCCGTAAAGTCCGGAAGTACCCAGAATGCAGTCTGTACAGGTTCAGAAAGAGTTTCAAACTGGATGCTTGCAAATAAGTTCAACAACGAAGTGGTCAACCTTCAAAAGCTAGAAGAGCAACCCATTGTAGCTTTTAAAAAGGATTTTTTAAGATGGATGCTTTCAGATGGTGCAGGAGCTTTTTTACTTGAAAACAAGCCCAAAGGAAAGGTGTCATTAAAAATTGAATGGATGGAAGCCTATTCCTTTGCCCACGAGCTGGAGGCATGTATGTATGCAGGGGGTGACAAGCAGGAGGATGGTTCCATCAAACCCTGGGCTGATTATGACCCAAGTCAATGGTTGTCAGAGTCTATTTTTGCCATTAAACAAGATGTAAAGCTTCTGGACGCCCACATATTAAAAATCGGCTCAGAATGTATTAAAACATCACTTGAAAAGCACAAGGTTGATGCCTCTGAAATTAATTATTTTTTACCTCACGTTTCCTCCCATTATTTTATTGACAAACTTCAAAAAGAACTTCAGAAGAGAAACATTCATATTCCGGAAGAAAAATGGTTTTTAAATTTAAGTAAAATAGGAAACGTTGGTTCAGCTTCAATTTATATTGTGGTTGAAGAGTTAATGAGTTCCGGCAAGCTTCAAAAAGGAGATAAAATCATGCTTATTGTTCCTGAAAGCGGAAGGTTTTCTTATGCCCATGCCTTTTTAACAGTATGCTAAATGAAAAAAAAATCAGTGCCTATAACAGACCCAAAAGTGGTTGAAACCCTCATTCCACAAAAAAAACCATTTGTTATGGTGGATGCTTTGTTTACATTTTCTGAAAACACGCTTCAATCCGGTTTACTTGTTTTAGACGAAAATATTTTTGTTAAAAACCATTTTCTACAAGAGTCTGGCATTATTGAACATATGGCACAATCGGTTGCTTTATACACAGGGTATCAGTACTATTTAAAAAACCAAGAAGCCCCTACAGGGTATATTGGGTCAATCAAACAAGCTACTGTATTTAAACTACCCAAAACCGGCCGTCAAATTACTTCAAGAGTTCAGGTTTTACAAGAATTTGGGGGAGTTACTTTGGTAGAAATAGTCACCAGTTCAAATGGTGAAAACATAGCAAGTGCTCAAATGAAAACTGTTATAGCTCAATAAGTATGCAAACACAAACTGTCGATATTAAAAAATACCTGCCTCACCGTACACCTATGTTAATGGTAGACGAAATTATATCGATTGATGATCATCAGGTTATTACGAATTTCAAAATTCAAAAAAATAACATTTTCGTAAAAAATAACATGTTCCTTGAATCTGGTTTAATTGAAAATGCTGCCCAAACGTGTTCAGCCATAGTTGCGCAACCTTTGTTTACCAGCACAAAAAAGTTTTTAAAGAAAGAATTAAAGGTCATTGGTTTTATAAGCGCCATTAAAAATCTTAAAGTACACCAATTGCCACAAACAGATAGCTTGATTCAAACCAAAGCAGTTCTGGGCTCACGATTTGATACTGATGATTATGCACTTTGCACGATGTTCTGCTCTACCTTACACGAGGAAAACCTGCTTTTTGAAGCTGAAATCAATTTATTCATTCAAGAGGAAAGATTATGAAAAAAGAAGAAGTGCCTCAGGATAAAAGCAGCCTTTCTGAAAACGAAATCACAGAAGTATGCTATGCGGTAGATGAAAACGGAAACTATACCAAAGTTTCCAGCAAAGGATGGAAGCCCAAAACCATTGTTCAGAATGAAACACTTCAAATCCTAGAAGAGCGCATTGCACAGGCAAGGAATGATGTAAAAAACGGATTGGTCTCTCCCATTGTTTATTTTATGGAATTTCACAAAATGGATATGAACATCCTGGCAGATTATACCGGATACTGGAAGTGGAAAATGAAAAGACATTTCAAACCCAAAGTATTTCAAAAACTTTCTGATAAAACACTTAAAAAATATGCCGACGCATTTGACATAAGTGTTGAAGAATTAAAAAATTTCAAAGGCTAAATGATAAAGACAGATTTTACACATTATCAGTCCGCTCATTGCGAAAACGGTGTTGCTTCAAACCTTTTGAGACATCAGGGAGTTAGTATCAGTGAACCCATGATTTTTGGAATCGGCTCAGGCATCTTTTTTGTTTATTTGCCTTTTTTAAAAGTGAATTATGCTCCTGTTGTGAGTTTCAGGCCCATGCCGGGACTGATTTTTAAACGAGTTGTAAATAAGTTGGGTATTTCGTTAAAGCGAAAAAAATTCAGGTCTGAAAAAAAAGCTGCGTTGGCACTGGACGAAAATTTAAAAAACAACATTCCAACAGGACTTCAAGTGGGCGTTTACAATCTGACTTATTTCCCTGATGAATACAGGTTTCATTTTAATGCCCATAACATAGTAGTTTATGGAAAAACCGATGAAGGTTATCTAATAAGTGACCCTGTAATGCCAGAGCCCACAATTCTAACCGAAAGGGAATTGAATAAAGTGCGTTTTGCAAAAGGAGCCCTTTCGCCTCAAGGGCAAATGTATTTCCCCACAAAAATACCTAGGGAACTAAACATCGAAAAAGCAATTGTTGCCGGTATTAAGAAAACCTGCAATCACATGCTTGTTCCTGCACCATTGATTGGCGTAAGCGGGATAAAATATGTTTCAAAACAAATCAGAAAATGGCCCAAGAGACACGGAATTAAAAAAACCAATCACTATCTGGGTCAGATTGTAAGAATGCAGGAAGAAATTGGAACAGGTGGCGGCGGGTTTAGGTTCATTTATGCAGCATTTTTGCAGGAAGCATCTGAGGTATTGAAAAATGATCAACTTAAAGAGCTTTCAAAAGAAATGACAACCATTGGTGATCAATGGCGCGATTTTGCAGTCAATGCGGCCCGTGTATATAAAAACCGAAGCAATCAGGATGACGTCTATAACAGTCTTGCTGATGAATTGCTCAATCTCGCAAACCTTGAAAAGCAATTTTTTAAGAAACTCAAAAAAGCAATTTGACCTTGTTGACAGCTATTGAAATTAAAAGCTTGTTTAAAAAATACAAAAATGCCGATACATTTTCTGTAAAAGATTTATCGATTACTGTGGCTAAAGGTGAAATTTTTGGTTTGTTAGGGCCCAATGGAGCAGGAAAAACAACGTTAATTTCGATG